>CANJWU010000038.1 GCA_947478655.1 Sphingobacteriales bacterium
CCTCTATTATCTACACAAACTACAATATATCCTTTAGCCGCAAGCATTTGATACCACATGTAGTTTGCAGATCCCCAAGCGTCTGTCACTTGTTGCGAGCCTGGTCCACCATATAAAAACATAAATACCGGATATTTTTTCTTTGCATCAAAATCTTTTGGTTTAATCATCCAGGCATTGAGTAAAGTATTATTTTCTGTAGGTATAGTAAGAAATTCTTTCTTGCTGAGCGCAAATTCGTTTAACCTATTTTTTAGGGTTTGGTTTGTTTCCAACACCCTCATTTCTAATCCAGTTTGGTCGTGTAAGCTAATAAAATTAGGGGTATTGGCATTGGAATAGAAATTAATATAATAGGCACAATTGCTACTAAAAGTGGCATTGTTTGTGCCAATACTTTTAGATAATTGTTTCATTCCTTTTCCATTAATTCCAATGGAATAAATTTCTCTTTGCATGGCATTTACCGCGGCAGCTTGAAAATAAATGGTGTTTTCTTTTTCATTCAAACCATAAAAACTAGTGAGATCCCAATTGCCTTTAGTGATTTGGTTGATGAGCTTACCTTTTAAATCGTATAAATACAAATGATTAAAACCATCTTTTTCGGAACTGATAATAAATTGATTTGAATTTTTTAGAAAATACAAATCGTCATTTATATCTATATAGGTACTTGATTTTTCGTTTAAAATAACAGTCGATTTTCCGGTATTTGCATTAACTAATAGATAGTCTAAATTATCTTGGTGTCTGTTCAATCTTAGCACACATAAGGTATTTGGCTGATTGGTCCATTTAATTCTAGGAATATATTGGCTCGAATCGTTGCCAATTGCTACTGGTATGGTTTGTTGATTTTGAAGGTCATAAATATGCAAACTAATGGTTGCATTCTCTTCTCCTGCTTTTGGGTATTTATATTGATACGATGTAGGATATAATTCTCCATATTGTGTCATGCTAAAGCGTTTGACTTGGCTTTCGTTAAATTTATAGAAAGCAATTTTTTTACTATCTGGCGACCAAAAAAATGCACGCGTAAAAGCAAATTCTTCTTCATTGACCCAATCGGTTCCGCCGTTAATAATTTGTTCCCAAGCGCCATCATCCGTAATTTTTGTTTCTGCTCGGGTTGCTATATTTCTAATGAAGAGGTTGTTTTCTCTTGCAAAAGCCACATTTAATCCATCTGGAGAAACAGTAGCAAACTGTTGTTTGCCATAATCGGATAGGTTTTGCAGCGTTTTAGTGCTTCTGTTGTAGATATAACAAAGTGATTTGGTAGAACGGCGATAGATTCTTTCTGTGGCGTTAGTAATGATAATATACTTTTCGTCATCGCTGAAATAATAATCTTCTAATTTAATTTGTACGATTTCGTTGGGTAATTTTATTTGCAAATCGGCTTCGCTAACAATGGTATCTGTTACTTTTCCAGTAGCATAACTATAAGCCAATATATAATTTTGTTTTGTGTTAGGATCGGTATAAAAGCTACTGTATCTTTTGCCGTCTTTCATGCTTTGTAGGCCATTGATGCTTTTTGCAGCAAAGTAATTTTTAGCCCAAATGTCTTCGTTACTCAATGTTTTTTTAGGGCTGTTTTCTTGTGCATGAAGTATAATACTCCAACCTACTATTATGCCTAACAAAGCAAATCTTTTCATTTTTATTTCTCTAAAGGGTTGTTAAATTTTGCATCTTCCATAGACGCTTCGTTTCTTAAATCTATTTTCTCCATCAATATCCATTTACCTCTTCTGTATTTTAAACCATCGTACGAAAGGTCGGGTCCGTGTACTTCAAAGTTGCCTTCGCTACGGGCATTTGGCGCAGCTAAATGATCATATACAATCCATTTTTTGTCACTTAAATATCGAAGCATCATCACCGCTTGTGTGGTATATTCAAATATTATTCGGTCTTGTGTTTTATCTTTTAATTTTAGGTTAGCTGCACCAAATATTGGACTGCCATTTTTAGCAAAACTCAATACGTCGATTACTTTTTGCTGGCTATTTTGGTTATGTCCTTTCCATCCTAATAGTACATATTTTTTATTTTTACTAAACCATCTTTTAGGAACAATAATGGTATAATAATGGGCGCCATACCAGCTATCATTTGTTAATATAGTGTCTTGCGGATTTTGAATAAATGCCGAATTATCAAACAAAGGGTAAAGCGATAATTTATTTGGATCGTTTTTTTGAATGGCCCCATAATAACGGTAATGGCCATCGTCTGTTCTTAAATGCCAAGTGAATATTCTGAATTGATTGTCGGGTGATCTCATAATGGAGATAGATACGACAGAATCAAATGGAAAGGCAAATGAGTTTGGGAGTTTTAGCGCTGATACTAAAGTTTTGATAAATGTAAAAGTGCAATTCCTTCTGATTAATTCATCTTGGTCATTTACGATTTTAAAAGACAAACTTTTTAAAGAGTCTTGTAAGGTGTAAAATTGTGGATCAAACTTTTGTTTTTCTTGGGCTTCACTTTGTTGAAAAATGAAGAGCAAACAGATGGCTAGCAATAACTTTTTCATCGATGTATAAATTTATTAAATATAAAAAATAAAAAAAGGCATACCAAGCGATATGCCTTTTTTAGCTATATTAAATAGTTTAGCTTAAGCGTTCAATCACAATAGCCGAAGCACCGCCGCCGCCATTACAAATTGCCGCAACGCCAATTTTACCATTGTTTTGTTTCAATACAGAAAGTAAGGTGACAATGATTCTACATCCCGAACTACCCAGTGGATGCCCTAAAGCCACCGCACCGCCATTTACATTTACTTTGGCATCATCTAGTTTTAAAGCTTGGTTGTTAGCTAAAGCAACAACAGAAAAAGCTTCGTTGATTTCGTAAAAATCTACTTGATCGGCAGTGATACCAGCATGAGCCAAGGCTCTTGGAATAGCTTTAGCAGGCGCGGTAGTAAACCATTCTGGCGCTTGTTGCGCATCTGCATAACCTCTTATAATGGCCAATGGTTTTAAACCTAATGCCAATGCTTTTTCTTCCGACATTAACACCATTGCAGATGCACCATCGTTTAAGGTAGATGCATTTGCTGCAGTTACTGTACCATCTTTTTTAAATACGGGTTTTAATCCAGGTATTTTATCAAATTTTACTGCTTTAAATTCTTCGTCTTCTGCTACAATCGTAACCGCTCCTGCACGTCCTGGAATTTCGACCGCAACAATTTCTTCTTGGAATAATCCTTTTTCGAATGCAGCTTGTGCTCTATGGTAACTTTCAATGGCAAAAGCATCTTGCTCTTCTCTGCTAATATTACAAGTGCTCGCACATAATTCGGCTGCATTGCCCATGTGGTAATCGTTGTATACATCCCACAAGCCATCTTTAATTAAACCATCGGTCACTTGTTGATGACCTAATTTATAGCCTTGTCTGGCTTTGTCTAAATAAAAGGGCACATTACTCATGCTCTCCATTCCTCCAGCTACAACCACTTCGTTAATACCCATGGCAATGCTTTGGGCCGCTAGCATCACTGCTTTGGTTCCAGATGCGCAAACTTTATTAATAGTGGTACTTGGAATATCTAATAAGCCAGCAAATTTGGCTGCTTGTGTAGCAGGTGCTTGGCCTAAATTAGCAGAAAGCACATTGCCCATATATATTTCTTGAACTTGCTCATTTGCTATTCCAGCTCGCTTAACCGCTTCTTTGATCGCAATTGCGCCTAATTGAGTGGCCGAAACAGCACTTAAAGATCCTCCAAAACTACCCATTGGGGTACGAGTGGCAGATACAATGACAACATTTTTCATAGGTTTAGATTTTTTACAAATTTAAGAATTTAATTCATTGAGCTAAACGAAATTCTTTATTTTATTCAGTAAAAACTATGTTTTTTCTTAATTTCACGGCACATGACTCAATCTAATAAAAACTACTTCAGGAGCATTGTCTTCACTAAATACACTTTAGTGGTGTTATGCGTGGCCATCATTGTTTCCGTTTTACCTAAAGGAAGAACATTTAAATATGAATTTGATAAAGGTAAGCCTTGGATGCATCAAAATTTAAATGCCCCATTTGATTTTGCCATCGAAAAATCTAAGGAAGAAATTGACTTGGAGAAAAATAAAATTAATAAAAATGCACTTCCTTACTTTCAATTAGATCAAACATTAAGTCAAGAAATACAAAGTCAATTTGAAAGAGAATTTTATATACTATGGAAACAAAAGTATTTAAACGATAATCAACAAATCAAAAATAAATACCTCGCCCTTGTTAAAGAAAAATTGTCTGTTGTTTTGGCCATAGGTATTATGGCCAATGAGCATGCAAGTATTAAAAAAAGTAATGCCAACGAATTTTATTTGTTAAACGGTAACCAAGCGAGCCTTTCTGAACCTAGCTCGCATTATACCATAGCCAATGCCTATCAAGTATTGCATCAACAATTCAGCCTAATTAAATCTGCAGATACGGCGATTATATTTTCTGCTTTACAAAATGCTTTATCCGAAAATATAATTTATGACGAAACCTTAACCGACAAAATAAATAATGATGCCCTAATTAATATCAGCACCTACGAAGGGATGGTTGGCCAGGGCGATTTAATTATTGAAAATGGCACCATGGTCGACGAAGCAAAATTTAAGGTGCTTGAATCTTTGAAAAATGAATATGATAGGCGATTAGGCGTGTTAGGTAATAAGTATTTAGTGATATTGGGTCAAACACTGCTCGTATCTTTAATCATCACCTTATTGATGGTGTTCTTATCTATGTTTAGAAAAGATATTTATGCCGATCTGCGTAAGATGTTTTTAATTCTAAGTATTGTAACTGGCATGTTGTTGGTGTTGTCTTGGGCTTTGAGGTTAAATTTACCTTCTTTATACTTCATTCCATATTGTATTGTGCCCATTATCATAAGGGTAATATTTGATACCCGATTGGCCTTGTATATTCATTTATTAGTAGTGGTTTTAGCAGGATTTTTTGTGCCCAATGGCTACGAATTTATTTTCTTGCAATTAACAGCCGGAATGGTAGCCATTAATAGTATTAAAAATTTACTCAGACGTTCGCAGTTTTTAATTTCTGCCATTTTAATTTACGCAACCTATGTGATAGGCTATATAGGCATTTCTATAATACACGAAGGTTCATTTATTCCAATTAATTGGGATCATTTATTGTGGTTTTTGGTGAGTGTGATTTTGTCTTTAGTGGCATATCCTGTTATTTATGCTTTTGAAAAATTATTTGGAATTACCACAGAGGTAACCTTAATGGAGTATACCAATATCAATAATAAATTATTGAGAGAGTTGTCTTATAAAGCACCTGGCACTTTTCAGCATTCTTTACAAGTGGCTAATTTAGCCGAAGCCGCTATTTTTAAGATTGGCGGAAATGCTTTATTAGTAAGGGCCGGGGCGCTATACCACGATATTGGAAAAATGGAAACGCCCGAATTTTTTATTGAGAATCAACAGCGCGGCATTAATCCACACGACGACTTGGCATACGAAGTAAGCGCAAAAATTATTATTCGACATGTTTATGCAGGCATAGAAATTGCCACTAAAAATAGACTACCATCCGAGATCATTGATTTTATTCGAACACACCATGGCAATACCAGGGTCGATTATTTTTATCAATCTTTCTTGAAAAACTATCCCGAAAAATCAATCAACGAAAATGTTTTTCGATATCCTGGGCCTATTCCTTTTGCTAAAGAACAAGCGGTGTTAATGCTTGCCGACAGTGTAGAAGCGGCTTCTAGGAGCTTAAAAGAACCTTCTGAGCAAACCATTAGCGAATTGGTAGAAAGGATTATTGATTATAAAATCAATCAACAACAATTTATTAATAGCGATATTTCTTTTAAAGAAATTTACATCATCAAGCAATTGTTTAAAGAAATGTTGATGAGTATGTACCACATTAGAATGGGATACCAAATAGAAAACAGTTAATTAGTTGTTTCTGTTTTTAGTCTATTGCCTTTTTTAGGTGCTGGCAAGTTTCGTTTGATAATATTAATGCTGGCATTTAATTCAAATCCGATGAGTAAAATCATGGAATTTAAATAGAGCCAAATCATAATGACAATAAGGGTTCCAATAGAACCGTACAGTTTATTATAGCTACTAAAATTATTCACATAATAGGCAAAGCCTAAAGAGGTAATAATAGATAATAAGGTAGCCAATGTCGAACCAGCCGAAACAAATTTAAATTTTTTAGCTGTTGCAGGTCCAAAATAATATAAAGAAGAAATCACACAGAAAAACAAAGTAATGATGGTGATCCAATTGGTACCTAAGATGGCATAATAGGCTAATGGTCCTTTAATAATCCCCATCATTTTTAATTTCCTTAATATACTTTCGCCAGTTATAATTAATGCAACGCCAGCTACCAATAGCAAGGATAAGCCCATAGTTAGGTAAGTAGCTACCAGCCTTTGTTTCCAAGGCTTTCGGGTTTCTAAAATTAATGAAGCTTTGTTAAAATTACGCATCAAGGCCATCACTCCATTGGTTGCAAAAAACAAGGCGGTAAGAAATCCAAAAGACAATAAACTGCCGTTTTGATTTTCTATAATATCGGTAATGGTAGATTGAATGGCAAGGAATGCATCTTTGGGTAATACTTGTACTAGAATACTAAAAAGTTCGCCTTTAAAGTTTTTAACAGGTATGTAGGGGATAAGCGTAAATAAAAATATGGTGGCCGGAAATATGGCCAATAAAAAACTATAGGCTAAAGAAGATGATTTTGCATTTAATTGTTCTTTGCGAATTTCTTTGAAAAAAAATTGTAAAACAGTAAAAAGTGGTAAGCCGTCAAAGCCAATAGGAATAATCCTTTGACTCCATTCAACTAATTGTTGAAACCAATTAAAACGAAGTAAAAATCGGTATAGCCAGCTCATTTTTAAATGGTAAAGTTTTCTTTAATTTTAGATAGTAAAATTTCGGGGCAATTACATGGGCGCATACTTTCCATATTTACAAATACCAAAGTTGTTTCGCCTAAGTGAATTAATACGCCGGCTTCGTTGGTAATTTCATAATTAAATAAAATGCGTGTTTGCGGTATTTCCTTAATAATTACTTTAATAGTTAATAAATCATCGTAATAGGCGGGTTTAATATATTTGCTTTTCATTTCTAAAACTGGCATCATAATACCCGATTCCTCCATGGCTTTATAACTTAGGCCAATGCTTCGGAGCATATCAACCCTAGCCACTTCAAAATACGAGGCATAGTTACCATAATAAACAAAAGCCATTTGGTCTGTTTCGGCATATCTTACCCTTAGTTTAGTTTCAAAAGTATACATCTATTTTTTTATTCCCCTATTGTTTAACGCTTGTTGAAATTTTCTGGCATTCATTTGGTGTTCGGTAACATTGCTTGCAAAATTATGTAATCCCGAAAAATCTTCTTTTGCACAAAAATAAATATAATTATGTTTTTCGAAATGCAATACAGCATCTATAGCCGCTACAGAAGGCATACAGATGGGTCCTGGTGGCAATCCATTATATTTGTAGGTATTATATGGTGAGTCTTTTTGCAATAATTTATATAAAACTCTTTTTACTGTAAAATCGCCATTGGCAAAAATAACGGTTGGGTCTGCTTCTAATTTGATGCCTCTATTTAAGCGATTCATATATACGCCAGCAATTCTAACCATCTCTCTGTTGAGGAGGGCTTCTTGATCGACAATAGAGGCTAGGATACTTACTTGCACTGGGCTTAGTCCAATTGCTTTAGCTTGAGCTAATCGTTCGGTATTCCAAAATTTCACATATTCTTTTTGCATTCTTTCAAAGAATTTTTCTTTCGAAGTATTCCAATACAATTCGTAGGTATTGGGAATAAACATGCAAAAAATAGTTTCTTCATCAAATCCATATTGTCTTACCAAATCTATGCTATCTAGCATATTTAAAAATGCTAAAGAATCTATTTCAAAGTTTTTACCAATATAGCCTGCAAAGTCTGTTTTTAAACGAATGTTTTGAAAGGTTAATTTAATGGGTTCTTGCTTACCAGAACGAAGTAATCTTACTAATTCAATATTGCTCAAACCTTTTGTAATCTTGTATTTGCCAGGTTTGATGTTCTTAAAATTCATTTTGCTAGCAACCCATTTAAATGATTCGGTATTATTTAAAATATGTTGCGCTTTAATAATGGCAACAACATCATCTAAATTACTACCGGTAGGGATGTATAAATAACCTTGTTCAAATTGCTTGTTTGTATTACTTCGAAATAATTTTAACGAAAAATTTGTTGCAGTACCAAGCAATAAAACCAAGCAGACGATTAAAATGATATAGATTCTTTTTTTGTTCATTTTCATTAATTATGCTGAGCAACTTCCTTCATCGCTTGTTTGATTAATAAATTATTAGGATTCTTCTTTATTATTCTTTTCATTAAAACCAGGGCCTCGCTCTTTTTGTTCAAATTTACGAGCAGTGCCGATTTATTAATTAAGGCC
>CANJWU010000039.1 GCA_947478655.1 Sphingobacteriales bacterium
AATGTTGATTTAAATGTTTTCAAAAAAATATTTTCGGATTTTGGATTAGTGGTGCCAGATATACACGATAGGAATTACCAAATTTCTGCAAAAGATTATTCGCTGTTTTTAAATATTGTTTACAATGCAGGTTATTTAACCATTGCTCACTCCGAAACTGTTGCCGAATTATTAAACGAATCCAATTTTGAAGTAGGCATGCAAAGTGGCTTGCCCAGTAATACCAACATCATACATAAATTTGGCGAATGGGGCGAAAGCGCAAATCCAGACATGCATCAATTGTCTGAGTCGGGCATCATCTATTTAGGTAATTCCCCCTATTTACTCACCATCATGACACAAGGAAAAGATGTCAATAATTTACCTCCCGTATTAAGCGATATTTCTAAAACCATTTACGATTACTTGAATGTAGATAAAAGCAGTATTTAAAATCTGTTTAAAAGAATTTATTCTTTTACAAATCGATGAATACTGTAAGCATCTTTAATGGTTATTCTAATAGAGTAAACGCCAGCGGATAAAAATTTAACATCCATATTATTAGTATTTACAGCGCTTTTAATTGTTCTTCCGTGCATATCTAAGATCTCTGCTTTATCGGCTGTTTCACTGAAATATAATACATCGTTTGCTGGATTCGGATGTATAAAAATTGGCTTAAGATCTGCATTATTTATACCGGTACCAACACCGACGTTTACTGTTGCAGAAGCCGAACAACCATTACAATCGGTAGCTACAACAGAATAAGTTCCTGCAGCAACACCTCTAAGATCTTCTGTAGTTGCACCATTAGACCATAGATAAGAAAGGGTAGAAGTATTTTTTCCGTAATGAACTTTAATAAGCGGAGCTCTTGGCGTATTGAGTGGATTTGGAAAATCACCACCACGACCCAGCGTAATGGTAATTTCTCCATTACTTCCCCAAGGTGTAACACCAGCTACTCCTGTAGCAATAGAATAAGTTAATGTTCCATTAAGTCCTATATAAAAACCGTAGGTAGCGCCAGCGGGTATGCTTACCGATGTCATTGGAATGGGTCCACTATATAATGGCCGCGTTAAAGTTCCTCCCGATGGAACGGTAGCACTTGCATAATTAGCCAATGTAATCCAACCATCTTGATTGGTCATGTGAGGAAGATACGAGCCAGGATAATAATATATACTGTAACTCTTAGCTGTACCATAATAACTTCCATAACTACCTTGAGAAAATCCGGTAATAGTTAATGGCTTTGTTGTCGTATTAATCATATTGAACATGATGCCAGTGGAGCCAGTTGCAGTTCCAAGGTTAGCAGCTAAAACAGTTGGTCTGGTACAATTCGATCCAATAATGGATAAATCTATCGCACCATCTAATGCGCTCGCACTACTTGCCCCAACTACTAAAGTTGAAGTAGATACATCACAGAACAAACACGCAGCAGTATCACTTATTGTTGCTTGCGAATTGAAAGCATAAGAAGTGCTGTCTTTACAACCTGCACAAGCAGTATAATTACAATCAACACTCACATTAGCTAATGCATTATAATTACACGATAAAGAATCCATACAACCATATACAACTCCAGCTTGACATACACTGTTAAGAAAGTTTGGTCTATATAAATTGATAGTCGCTAACATTCGCGCCTTTTGATTTTGAGTAAATATATTTCTGCAATCGGTGTAATCCATAAAATTCATAAACATTTCTCCATTAGCTCCCGAATTACATATACTAAAGGTGTTAAAAGGAAATGTAGGACAATCATAAGTTGGATCCGACTTGGTTGGCGTATCAGCACACAAATCATCGCCACAATTAGATGCTCCATTGGTAGGGCCCCAAACATGGTATAGGCTTAAATAGTGGCCAATTTCATGCGAGATAGTTTTTATAATAAAAGCGTTACCCGATGCAGTGCCAATATCGCCAAACCTAGTATAATCAATTACTACGCCATCAGCATTAGCAGGTGAACCAGGAAATGTGGAATAACCATTCAATCCATTTAATTGACAAACCCAAATATTTAAATAATTTGCACTATTCCAGCCATTTTGACCTCCTAAGGAGGTATATTTAATTACATCAGTTGCTGGATCAAAATTAACTGCAGTAGTTGGCGTTCTGGTAATGCCAGTGGTGGCATTGCCATTCGAATCTAGGCTGGCAAGACAAAACTCGATTTCGCAATCTGCCGCAACAGCTGCAAAAACAGCAGGAGTGGCTGGAGCATCTACATTTAATCTTCTGTAATCTTTATTTAAAATAGCAATTGCCGATAAAATTTGTGCAGTACTAATATTCTGCGTTGCATTGGCATAAACTACATGCACAACAACAGGAATGCTAATGATGCTGCGCTTCTTAGCTTTAGCAGTCGGATTATTTTTAATCCAGTTTTGTAATACTTGCTCATTTTGCAACATTTTATTGGCTAATTGAGGATCTTGCGTTTTTAAATATTCAAGATATTCCATCGTGCCGCACTCTTTTTTTTGCGCGGATACAAAAGAATAAGAAAACAAAAATAAAAAGGTAAGTAGTGCAATTTTTTTCATGATATACAATTTTAAGATGAATAAGCCATACAGATTGTATGAGTTCTGTCCATAAGACAAAAATATTAAGGCAGATAAATAAAAAATTGTAAAAATCGAAAGGGATTTAAAATTTACTTACCCTATTTAGGAGGGGTAAATGTTTACAGATTTCCAAAACTATCATAGCGCCAATGCTGAAAATCGGAAAAATCGGAACTGAGTTGACTATTTACAAAATACTGTTTGGGAGTGATTCCTGTGGCATCTTTAAAATCTTTACTGAAATGCGCTTGGTCGAAATAATTTAAATGATAGGCAACTTGGGTGAGTGATTCTTCCGAAGTTAATGGAAAATCTAAGGCTTTTTTAATTCGATGAATTTTGATTAAGTCTTTGGGTGAAATGCCAACATGTTGATTAAATAGGTTTCGAAGCGAAGTAGGCGTAATATTTAAGATAGCACTTAATTCAGCTACCTTATAAATATTTTCCTTGGTAATTAAATGATGTGCAGTTGAAACTCTTTTATCTATTGCTACATGATGTAAATTATCTTTCAAAAATTCTTCTATTTTATCTAATATAGCGTCATCATTTTTGCTTTCACATAAATGCTCATAGAGTTTATTCACTGCTTCTTTTTTAAATAAATCAAACAAATCTGTTCCATTGTTTTTAGCAATAGCATACAATTTATCTTTTAAAAACAATCGAAGAACATGCGGATAAAAACCAAATGAAATTTCGCGATAATTCGGACTCATTTTAAGTAATTGCACTTTTTCAATGAGTCCGTAAAGGTGGATCTTTGACTGCTTTTGCCATCCATCGGCTGTTTGAATATGGCAGTCGCCTGCTAAAGTAACTGTAATGCCTAATTCACCATTGGGAACACAACAGTAAATAAATTCGTTTTTTCCATTGGATAAATCATAAACATCAGTTAAATATTTTGATGTGTGTTTTCTTGTTTTATGATTTATTAATCGAAATTTCAAATAGGTATCAATTATAATTTTGGTGAATCAATAAATCTTGTTTATTAAAGATAGGTATTAAAAAACCGTATTACTCTACTCTTTTCAAATCTAAATCTTGAAAATCAAAGCTGAAGTCAATATTTGGAGAAATACCTTTCATTTGAATAGTTTGAGCTTTACCTTTTTCATCTAAAGAAAACTGGGCAAAGGCATCACAATTCATGGCTTGGTATTCCCATTTTATAGCAAAGGTATTATCGTTGTACATAGCCATTGGTCCATTTAACTTTGGAGAACGAATACATTTAATCCATAATTGCTTATTTTTTTCGAACACTACTACCTTGCCAAACCATTTGTCGGCATAGATTCCTATAAAGTTTTCGTTTTTTACTTTTGAATTTTTTACCAATTCAACTTGTTCCCAGGTTTTTTTTGTGACACTATCTCCTTCATTTTTATCTTCATTTCTCCAAGCGGATATTTTATCTATCCAGGCATGATCATCAAGACCCAAATAACTGTCTGCAATGGTGTTGGAGACTGCAGAAAAAAGTCCTTCACCGCCACTTTCGGTATTAGTTAAAATGACAATGCCTAAATTTAAATCGGGATACAGGCTTACTTTAGAAAGCATACCAGGTAAGGCGCCTGTATGGGAGACTTTTAATTTTCCATTTGCATCTGATAAAAACCAACCCAAGCCATAACCGTTAAAATGAGAATTGTATCTAGGGTTTAGATTTGTTGCTAAGACCGTATGTATGCGCCACATTTCTTCGAGATTTTTTAAAGAGAACAAAGGCGTTTTTAAATCTTTTCCATACATACCTTTATTTAAACGCAGCATCATCCATTTTGACATATCTACCACATTAGATACTATGCCGCCAGCTGCATCTGCCATTCCAATATCATACTTAGCAATTGTTTTGATACTACCAGATTCGGACGAATGTGGTGTGGCCCAATTATTTTGATTTTTATATACCTCGCCAACTACCGTATTATTCATTTGTAAAGGTTCGATAATTCGCTTTTGCACAAATAATTCATAACTCATGCCACTGGCTCTTGCAATTACTTCTCCAGCCACCATGTATAATAAATTATCGTAATCAAACTGTGTGCGAAAAGCCGATACAGGTTTAAAATATTGAAAGCAGCCGATCACATCTTTAATGGTAAAGTCCGAACCATCTGGAAAAAACATTAAATCGCCGGCACCTAAACCAAGTCCGCTGCGATGCGTTAACAAATCTTGAATATTAAAATGCTCGGTAACATAATCATCATACATTTTAAATTCAGGAATATGAGTGATTACTTTATCGGTCCATTTTATTTTTCCTTCTTCTTCTAAAATTGCAAGCGCAGTACTGGTAAAGGCTTTGGTATTAGAGGCGATCTGAAAATTAGTATCGTCATTGACGGCTATTTTAGTATTTACATCGGTTACACCATAACCTTTTGAATGAAATACTTTTCCATCTTTTACCACGGCAACGGCAGCACCTGCTACTTTAAATTTTAGCAAGGCAGCATCAACCAAAGAGTCAATTTGTTCTGAGGAGATTTGAGCAAAAGTGATGCTAGGATTAACTATGCAAATCAAAAACAAGCAAAGCAGAAATGGGGTCTTTTTTTTCATTGTAATAAAAAATCATTTGGTCCTAATATAGCTAAATTAAGGTTTTAATGTGATTTGGCACCTGCTATTTTAAAAGGATTCGGGTATTAGCCCTATTTGTATTTGTTTCCTTAATCTATAGGTAATTTTCAAAAAAATATATTTAAATTGTGTCTTTAATTTGAAAGAGAATTTAAGTGTTTTTATGAAAGCAGACGGAAATACAGTAAAAGAAATTTTAAATAATGTGCCTGCAGATAGGTTGGTAGCTTTTAATAAATTGCACGAAACCATTGTAAAAAGTTTACCAAAAGGTTTTGAAGCAGGCATAAGCTATGGTGGCTTAGGCTATGTGGTGCCACATAAACTATATCCTGCAGGATACCATTGCAAACCAACTGAACCTTTGCCTTTTGCTTCTATTGCATCACAAAAAAATACAATTAATTTTTATCATATGGGCATTTACGCCGATCCTAAATTATTGGATTGGTTTGTAAGCGAGTATCCAAAGCACAGTAAAGCAAAACTTGATATGGGAAAAAGTTGTATTCGATTTAAAAATTTTGACGAAATTCCGTATAAACTAATTGCCGAATTGATGAAAAAAATGAGCGTAAAAGATTGGGTGAATCAATACGAAACGCTTTATAAACCTAAGCCTAAGAAATAATATTCTGAAATGAAAACCCTCATACAATCACATAGAGATTTTTTTAATTCGAATCAAACTAAAAGTATTGATTTTAGAATTACGCAATTACTCAAGCTGCGCAAGCTTTTGCAAGCAAACGAGCAAATTTTAAATGAAGCCATATACGCCGATTTTCAAAAATCGGCTTTTGATACGTATACCAACGAACTCAGTATTTTATATGCCGAGATCGACGAGAGTGTGCGTAAGGTAAAAAATTGGGCCAGCCGCAAAAGGGTGGCTACCAATTTGGTTAACCTGCCTGCAAAAAGTTTTATTATGCCCGAACCATTGGGCGTATGTTTAATTATTGGTGCCTGGAATTATCCTTATCAATTGTCTTTTGGCCCAGCTATTGCGGCTATTGCAGCAGGTAACACAGTAATTTTAAAGCCCAGCGAATTACCCATTAGAACAAGCCAAGTAATGGCTAAAATGATCAACGAAAATTTTGATCCTGCATTTTTTAAAGTTGTAGAAGGCGGCATTCCCGAAACTAATGCGCTTTTAGCAGAGCGTTTCGATAAAATATTTTTTACAGGAAGTGTGGGAGTGGGTAAAATTGTTTACCAAGCAGCGGCCAAATATTTAACGCCAGTAACGCTTGAGTTAGGCGGCAAAAGCCCTGCTATTATTACCGATGCAGCCAATTTAAAACTTCATGTTAAACGAATTGTTTGGGCAAAATTTATCAATGCAGGGCAAACTTGTATTGCACCCGATTATATTTTATTGCCTAAATCTTTAGCACAAGAATTTTTAACTTTAGCCAAAGCAGAAATTGCAAATGAACAATTTGCGGTTGCGAACGATAACTACGTACAAATTATCAATAGCAAAAATTTACAGCGTTTAGCTAATTTATTAGACCCTGCAAAAGTATTTTGTGGTGGTGGTTTTAATGAGCAAACACGGGTGTTTGAGCCTACCATTATGCAGCAAGTAAACTTCGATGACAAAATAATGCAAGAAGAAATTTTTGGTCCTGTTTTGCCAGTTATTACTTACGAAAATTTAGACGAAGCCATTTCGGAAATTAAAAAAAGAGAAAAACCGCTGTCTTGTTATGTATTTACAAGCAGTACTACACTCAAAAATAAAATCATCAACGAACTTTCTTTTGGTTCGGGTGCCATTAACGAATGCATAATGCAAATTACCAATAGCAATATGCCTTTTGGTGGAGTGGGCGAAAGCGGCATTGGTGCTTATCATGGCGAGTTTGGCTTTAAAACTTTTTCACATTTTAAAAGTATGCTCGAAAAACCATCTTGGTTCGAACCAAGTTTAAAATACTACCCGCGCACCAAATTTAAATTCAATTTAATTAAGTTTTTAATGCGCTTATCTTAATAGCATGAATCCAAAAGTAGACGACTATTTATTGAGAATTACTGCTTGGCAAGAAGAATTAAGCATGCTCAGAAATATACTACTCGAATGTGGTTTAACAGAAGAAATAAAATGGGGAGCGCCCTGTTATCTTTTCGAAAATGCCAATATTATTATCTTGTTTAATTTTAAAGCCTACTGCGGTATTGGATTTTTTAAAGGAGCTTTGCTCAAAGACGCCAAAGGGCTATTGAAAAAACCTGGCGAAAATACGCAAGGCAGTAGGGTATTTCCTTTCCTCAACACCAAAGAAATTGTAAAGCAAAAGGCTTTAATTAAAGCTTATATTTTTGAAGCCATTGAAATAGAAAAGGCAGGTTTAAAAGTGGTGCCAACCCTAACCCCAATTGAAATTCCGGAAGAGCTCGAACAGCAATTCAAAAAAAATGCGGCTTTTAAAAAGGCTTTTTATCAATTAACACCCGGCAGACAAAGAGCCTATCTCATTCATTTTACTGGCGCCAAACAAAGTGCTACTCGAACAAGCCGTATCGAAAAATTCATTCCACAAATATTATGTGGTAAAGGCTTCAACGACTGCACCTGCGGGCTTTCTAAAAAAATGCCTATTTGCGATGGTTCGCATAAATTTGCTCGTTAGCTTTTTTAAGCTAAATTTGTGTTTTAACAAAATAATATGATTGGATTAAGCGAACAAGAACAGCAACGCAGAGAAAGCATGCAAGAGTTAATGCGTATGGGCATCGACCCATTTCCGGCTGCAACTTTTGAAATCAATGCTACGGCAAAAGATATATTAGCCAATTTCGAAAAAAATCCAACGGCTTATCAGCAAATTTCAATTGCAGGAAGAATTATGAGTCGTAGAATTATGGGAAATGCTTCTTTTGTTGAATTACAAGATGCAAGCGCCCGCATTCAATTATATGTTAAACGCGACGATATTTGCCCCGACGAAGACAAAACTTTATACAATACGGTTTTCAAAAAACTATTAGACATTGGCGACATTATTGGCGTAACCGGTTATGTGTTTACCACACAAACTGGCGAAATCAGTATACACGTTTCTTCTTTTACTATTTTAACAAAATCTTTAAGACCATTGCCTGTTGTGAAAACAGATGCCGATGGTAAAGAACACAATGCCGTAACCGATGCCGAATTTAGGTATCGTCAGCGTTATGCCGATTTAATTATTAACCAACAAGTGCGCGATGGTTTTCGCAAGCGTACGCAAATTGTACAATCGCTTCGAAATAC
>CANJWU010000040.1 GCA_947478655.1 Sphingobacteriales bacterium
AAATAAACACCATTAGCAAAGCCCGAAATATCCATTGGGATAGCATTTGCACCCGAAAGGTTTTCATAAACTCTATTAGCAATTAACTTGCCATCTAAGCCATAAACAGCTAAGGTTACCGCCGAATTCGATTTTAAATCGAAAGAAATCGTAGCGGTATTGCCTGCCGGATTTGGATAAATTTGGATCGCATCTGGACCCGCCAATGTTTGAATTCCTGTAACATTAGTTCCAATTTCCATACCTGCAGTATATCCTTTTGCAACCGCTTCGTCTATGGTAGAATTAGATGCGTTTTCAATTGTTCCACTTGGATTAATCAACATATTGATGATATGCATTTTGTTAGTTTTCCAAGTGGTAGGTAAAACATAAGTATAAGTATGTGTTACGCTAGCACCGCTCGCTACACTTGCACCAAATGCATTTGCATAACCTTCGAATGAAGGGCAAATAATTCTTGCTACGTGATCGTATTTCATTTTTGTATAAGGAACTGGATTCGCTAATAATTCAAATCCACCCATTACACCATTTGCACCACCTGCATAAGCATTCGCTTGACTCCAAGTAGAACCTGTTCCTCTCACACTATCTTCTGTTAATACACAAGCCATTTTATAGTCACCTGCAATTGCAGAATTAAAAGTGGTAGTTACCGAAACTTTTAATTCGCGTGTAGTTGAATTGTACGTTGCACCATTTTCTAAAATCGCAATTGGTGCAGCAGTTACTTTATTTAAGAAATTTGCTTCTAATTGACTTGGGTCAAAGGCAGTACCTCTATCCACAATTACTTGAGGATAGCCAGCTAAATAAGCGCCCATTCCTGCATCGTAAATGGTGTATGTCATTGGATCTGCATTGTGAACGGCAATGGGAGCAACATATCCTTCATAATTTGTTTCCATTAAATCCATAAACACCGCACCTCTTGGACACCACTGACACCAAGTACCAGTTCCTTCTTCGGCAACTACTATTTTACCTGCTGCAGGATTTACTGGCGCAATGGTAATTGATTTTACATTGTCTGTACTATCTCCATCAGAAGCATTTCCATTTACATTTGAAATAGTTGCAACCGCATTATTAGTACCACTTGCTAATGTAATATTTTGATCTAAAGTAATATCATAAACTGCTAAAGATGCAATGTTTACGCCAGTAATATTCTTTGTTTGCGAATTACCATTATAGTTTAAGTTAATGTCGAAAGAAGTAATGGCGGTGTTTCCTAAATTTCTAATTTGTGCAGTAGCTGTTTTCGTTTGACCTGTTAAGCCATTTGCAATGTCTAAACTAGTTAATGCCGCATTGAATGTAGGCAATACATATGGGGTATAGGTATATGACACATCATCTACCCAATAAGATGCAGCAGCATTTGCAGGATAAATATCAATAGATGCAATTTGATTCACTGTATTACTAAAAGTACCTTGTAAAGTATCATTTACATACACTTTCCATTGGTTGGTATTTAAATTGATGTTGAATTTTAATTCAAACCATGAACCTTGAGCATAAGTACCAGAGAATAATTGACCACCGGTATTTCCCATAGTTAAAGTTTGATCTGCATTCATATAACAATCTAAAGCCCATGTTTGACCTATGGTTGCAGTAGCTTGAAAATTAAAATAACCGGTTTTAGTACTTGGTACTTTAAATCTTGATTTAAATTCGAATGTGCCAGAATTATATACTCCACCAAAAGGTAAAACTACATCTGCTGGCCCTCCGGTTGCAGAAGTAGAAGAGAAATAAATTGATTTTGTTCCGCTATAGGAATCAGAAGCTACCACATTCACATCTTCGGTACCACCATCGGCATTACTCCAAGTAGTCCAGTTTGTTGATTGAGGGCCTAATTTTGAGCCTACTGTATAAGATTCAAAATCGTCGCTAAAAGTTTGTGCTTTTGCCGAGAAACCCAATAAGGCAATGGCTGCAATTAAAGTAAATTTCATTTTCATAGTTTATTTTTTGATTTCCAATTGATTAATAAAAATAACGAATTAAAATGGCATATAAAATAGGCCTAAGCATTTTATACCCGAAAAATAAGTAATTTAAAACTAAAATCTAATTAAAGGGTTAAATAGCTAATGAAAACCATCTTAATAACCGGCGGATCTGGATTAATTGGCAGCAAATTAAGTCTGGCTTTAATAGCAAAAGGCTATCAAGTAAGGCATTTAAGTAGGCAGCCTATTAGTACTGCAGTGATAAAATCTTACTACTGGAACATCGAAAAAAATAGCATGGATGAAAATGCATTAGTAGGTGTGGACGCCATTATGCATTTGGCAGGCGCTGGTATTGCCGAAAAAAAGTGGACTAAAAAAAGAAAAGCAGAAATTGTGAATAGTCGCGTAAATAGTACGCAGCTACTTTTTGATTATGTACAAAAAATGAACTTGCCAATGGAAACTTTTCTTGCGGCATCGGCAACAGGTATTTATCCGAATAGCCCTGATAAAATTTATAGCGAAAATGAAAAACCCGCTACCAATTTTTTAGGTGATTGCTGCGAAAAATGGGAAAAGAAAATAGATCAATTTGCTACACTCGGTATTCGTACCGTCAAACTGAGAACTGGAATTGTATTGTCTAAAGATGGAGGTGCTTTGCCAAAAATGGCAAAACCAATTTTAGCTGGAATAGGCGCTCCAATTGGCGATGGAAAACAATGGATGAGCTGGATTGATGAAGACGATTTAGTCAATATGTATATTTATGCATTAGAAAACAAATCGCTGAATGGTGCCTATAATGCAGTAAGCCCTCAACCTTGCAGCAACCAAAACTTCAGCATTGTTTTAGCAAAAATTTTAAAGCGATTTATTTTTCTACCAAACATACCCTCCTTTTTTATCCGATTAATGCTTGGCGAAATGGCTATTATTGTATTGGGTAGCACGAAGGTATCTGCAGAAAAAATTATTGCAGCTGGATTTAAATTTAATTTTGAAAAACTAACCGATAGTTTAACTAAAATATATCATGAATAATAAGATTGCGATTTTTTGGTTTAGAAGAGACCTCCGATTGGAAGATAACCACGGCTTGTTTGCTGCTTTGAGTAATGGCGAACCGGTACAAGCTATTTTTATTTTTGATAAAAATATCCTTTCGAAATTAGCAGATAAAAATGATGCAAGAATTAGTTTTATTCATCAACAACTTTTAAAGTTAAATGCCGAATTAGCAAAACTAGGCAGTAGTTTGTGGGTTTTTTATGGCGACCCATTACACGTATTTAAAAATGAGCTACAATCCAAAATGCCTGCCCATAGTAGCATTGACAAAGTATATACGAACCACGATTACGAACCGAATGCCATTCAAAGAGATGCGGCAATCGGCGAATGGCTTTTGAGTCAAAAAAGTGAATTGTTAACTTTTAAAGACCAATGTATTTTCGAAAAAAAGGAAGTAGTAAAAGACGACGGCTTACCTTATACGGTATTTACTGCCTACAAAAATAAATACTATAAAACCCTAACCGCAGAAAGTTTTAAAGCCTTCGACTGTCAAAAATATTTTACTAATTTTTATGCAAATAATGGCTTCCCAATTCCAAGTTTAGAAGAAATTGGTTTTGAACCAAGCGAAATTGAATTTCCGGTAATCGAATTTGAATCTATTTTAAAAGAATACGCCAACACGCGCAATATTCCAAGCATTAAAGGAACAAGCAGAATAAGCGTACACCTGAGGTTTGGAACGGTTAGTATTCGCACATTGGCGAAAGCTTCTTTTGGTAAAAGCGAAACATGGTTTAACGAATTAGTTTGGCGAGATTTTTATTTTCAAATTCTTTGGCATTTTCCCTATGTAGTTCATTCGGCATTCAAGCCTAATTACAACCATATTGAATGGAGCAACAACGAAGCCGAATTCGAAAAATGGTGTAATGGCCAAACAGGCTATCCCATTGTGGATGCAGGCATGCGGGAATTAAACACTACCGGTTTTATGCATAATAGAGTGCGCATGATTGTTGCAAGCTTTTTGACTAAACATTTATTAATAGATTGGCGATGGGGAGAAGCTTATTTTGCTCAAAAACTAATCGACTTTGAGTTGTCTTCAAACAATGGAGGCTGGCAATGGGCTGCAGGCTGCGGTTGTGATGCAGCTCCTTATTTTCGAATATTTAATCCAGCAGAACAAACCAAAAAGTTTGATCCTAAATTTAGCTATATTAAAAAATGGGTGCCAGAATTTCAAGAATTCCATTATCCTGCACCCATTGTGGACCATAAATTTGCAAGAGAAAGATGTTTACAAACTTATAAAGATGGCTTACAAAAATTATAGACTCGAATTTTTGTAATCGTAAATTTTTAAGATTAATGCTTCGTATTTTTGCAAAATCACTTTTCTTTTCAAACTCAACTTTGGTGTCATTTCGCCAGCATCTATAGAAAACTCTTTAGGAAGCAATTCGAATTTTTTAATTTTTTCCCAATTGCCAAATCCTAAATTATATTTATCTACTTCTTTTTGAATTCTTCCCAAAATAACAGGATGCTCAACCATTGCTTGATCGCTTGTGTAATCAAGCTTTTTAAGCTTACACCAATCTTTTAAAAACGAAAAACTTGGTACGATAAGCGCAGCTGGGAATCTTTCGTTTTCTCCTATCACCACTATTTGTTCGATAAATTTTGATTCTTTGAATTTATTTTCCATCACCCCTGGTGCAATATATTTTCCACCAGCTGTTTTAAAAATCTCTTTTTTTCGATCAGTAATTTTTAAATATTTGTCTTGTACTAAAACGCCAATGTCTCCTGTATGAAACCATCCATCTGCATCTATTACCTCGGCAGTTGCCGCAGGATTCTTATAATAGCCTTGCATTACATTAGTACCTCTCACTAAAATTTCGCCATCGGCTGCTAATTTCATTTCCACACCTGGAATAACTGGACCACATGTGCCAAAAAAATGTTTGTCCGAATCAATACCTGTCATGGTTACTACTGGTGAGGTTTCGGTTAAGCCATAGCCTTGTAATACTGGAATTTTTGCCGCCCAAAATACCCGAGCCAATCGATCTTGCAAGGCTGCTCCACCAGAAGCCGCAGCCACTACATTGCCGCCAAATGCATCACGCCACTTATTGAAGACAATTTTATTCGCAATTTTTAATTGGAATTCGTACCACCAACCATTCGCGCCATCATATTCATATTTCAATCCTAAGTTTAAAGCCCAAAAAAACAATAGTCTTTTGATCCCTTTTAAACCATTCCCTTTTTCAACAATTCGATCGTACACTTTTTCTAATAACCTAGGAACGGTGGTAAACATATTTGGCTTGACTTCCAAAAAGTTTGCTGCAATTTTATCTAAAGATTCGGCGTAATAAATATTGGTTCCTTTACTTAAATACATGTATACAATAATGCGTTCGTATATATGTGATAAGGGTAGAAAACTCAATGAACGATAAGCCCCAGGAGGAATTAAAGGACTTGCTGCAAATAGATTACTTAATAAATTTTGATGCGAAAGCATCACTCCTTTTGGATTACCGGTTGTGCCAGAGGTATAAATTAAAGTGAAAAGGTCGGTTGGTAAAACCGCTGATTGAAATTTTTCAATTAAAGATTTGTCTGAACTATCTCCTAACAATGCAATGCTTTGCCAATGTTTATATGCGGGCGTTAATTCAAAAGTGTAGATGGCTTGTAAGCTTGGTGATTGCAGCAAGATGGCATTGATTTTTTCTGCCAAAGCTTCATTTTCTGCAAATACAATTTTAATCTCTGCATCATTTAAAATGTAAGTAATATCTGCTGCAGAAAGCGTTGGGTAAAGTGGCACATGAATACCACCAATTTGCATAACTGCAAAATCAACAATATTCCATTGCGGTCTATTCGAAGAAATGGTAGCAACCGTATCTCCTTTCTTAATCCCTAATTTTAATAAACCTAAGCTTAACTCATTTACTGCATTTGCAAATGCTTCTGTAGAGGTATGTGTCCATTCATTATTAACCTTGTAAGAAAAAATTGTTTTTCCTGCATGTTCTTCTTGAATATAGCTAAGGAAGTCAAAAACCCTGGTTACTTTTTGCATAGTTATTGTTTAATCCAAGCTTTAAATATTATTTCTTGCGCTGGCGTTTGCTCTGCTAGCTTTTCCAATTTAAACTTTACATTATTATTTTTTGTTAATACAAAACTAATTTTTTTAATCAGGCCATCTCTTGCTACCAATAATTCTATTGCATCTCCAGGTTTTTTATTAGTAGTTGCCTTTACGATGTCGTCGGTGCGATAGTTGTCTATGGCAATAATTTCGTCGTTGACATTTAAACCAGCAGTATATGCAGCACTCACATTAGAAATAGCCGTAACCATTAATTTTCCGGAAACATTGTTTGTATTGATTCCTAAATAAATTTCATTTTTACCTGCATTTAAATCTGTTATTTTTAAACCTGCACTTGCTGCAATAGCAGTAAAGTCGATTGGTGTAAGGCCATCAATGTAATTTGCATAAAATGAATCTAGATTTTGCCCAGTGTACTTTTCTAAAGCTAATTTAAATTCTTCGTCTGTATAACCTGCCGATTTACCATCTTCACATTTAGCATACATGTATCTCATTACATCGTCTAAGCTATTTGCGCCATTGGTATTTTTGAGTATCGCTAAATTTAACATCAAGGCAATTACGCTGCCCTTATCATAGTAAGAAACTTGATTGTTGCCGGAGTTTTCGTTGCGACGATAAAATTTAATCCAAGCATCAAAACTCGACTCGCTTAAAGATTGCACTTTGGCTCCTGGTAAATTAGCCAATGCTGTAAATTCGTTCGCAATAACTTCTAAGTATTTTTCTGCTGTTAAATGTTGTGTTCTCCTTACAATCCAATTATCGTAAAATGCGGTAAATCCTTCTGCCACCCAAAGCATTCGGGTATAATTTTCTTCATCATAATTAAATGGGCCTAATGCAATGGGTCTTAATCTTTTCACATTCCATAAATGAAAATATTCGTGTGCGACCAAACTTAAAAATCCATTGTAGGTTGCCTCTGCTGCATAGGCATTGCGTTGCATTTGCAGGGTTGTTGAATTTAAATGCTCTAATCCGCCGCCGCCTGCATTTACATTATGTACAATGAAAACATAATTTTTACAAGGATGCGTTCCGAAAACGCTTTTTTCCTCTTCGATTATTTTCGTAAAATCTTTTTTTATTTTTTCTTTATCGTAATTACCTTGACCTACCATTGCTACTTCGTGCGGGATGCCTAAAACATCAAATGCAATAATATCTTGATTGCCAATTTCTATCGGTGCATCTGCAAGCATGTCGTAATTAGGAGCAGATAATTCGAATGGATTAGTGCTACTTTTTGCTAAGCTGCAAGATATTTTTTTCCAATTTGCGTTAGGTGTAATTTTTAGCTGAATAGGCGCTTCTTTAAAACCTTCTGCATACATAAAAATAGAACTGCCATTTAAGTATGCATGTGCATCGTCAATAAAACTAGTGCGAACAGTTAATTCAAAAGCATACACCCTATACTGAAATACAACTTCTGTATTTTTCCCTGCCTTTACGCGCCAAGTATTCTTGTTGATTTTTTCACAAAACAAACTTTCGTTTTTCGAATTAGTAGCCGCTTCGCCTTCCACATTTCTAGCAAATTCTCGAACTAGATAAGATCCTGGAGCCCAAACTGGCATTTTAAAATCGATACTTCCCTTATCGTTATGCTGGATAGTTAGTTTAACATCCACATAATGCGCTTGCGCTTGACTAAAAGTTAATTCGTAATTTACCTTAGGGTTGATTGCGCTCGCTAACATAGACATAAATAAAAAGCTGAAAAATAGACTAACTCGTTTCATTTGAAATTAATTTAAAAACAAGTATAATTAAAATAAAGCTTTATTTAAAATGTGGGTATTACCACTTTTCGATATAGGCTGGAGGCATGTTTACCATAATTGATTGCCCTAATTCGCCTAACTTAATGACAAATCGATGTGCAGATTTCAACTCCACCAATTCTCCTATTAAGCCAATCATTGGCCCAGCAGTGACTCTAACGCGCGTGCCTGTCGAGAATGCTTCTGAGCTAACTTCTAAATCAACTTCGCTTGCTAGTAGTCGTTTAATTTGTTCAATGACTTCTTCCCGAATAACGGCAGGCCTGCCATTGTAACGTATATATTTTACGACACCTTGTACGGATAAAACAGTATCGTGATCTGCAGGCGAAATACAAACGAATAAATAAGAATTAAATAATGGCATATCTACCCACTTTTTTCGATCAGACCAAATGCGTAGTTTTTTAACCTGAGGAAAATAAACGGTAATGGCTCTTTTACGAAGTTCTTCTGCTACTTTTTGCTCTGCTCTTGGATTGGTATACACCACCCGCCACTCTTGAACGATTTCTGCCATTATTAATAATTTAT
>CANJWU010000041.1 GCA_947478655.1 Sphingobacteriales bacterium
AAGGAACCATGGGTCTGGACATTGGGAAGATGATTTATTTTTATTTATTTCTGTATTTGTAATTGCTGTTGCCATAAAATTGCAAAGTAGATACAAACAAACTGAAAAAGAAAAATTAGCAGCTGAACTCGCCTATTTGAAATCTCAAATTAACCCTCACTTTTTATTCAATACTTTAAATAGTATCTATTCCTTAGCACTCAAGAAATCTGACGAGACAGCAAATGCTATTGTAAAGCTATCAGGTATGATGCGTTACAATATAACAGATGCACAATTAGACTTCATAGAAATATCGAAAGAAGTTGAATACATCAGCAGTTATATAGCGTTACAAAAATTAAGAATAGGCGAAACCGCAATTGTAAAATTGGAAATAATTGGAAATCAAAATGACCAAGTTATTGCACCCTTATTATTGATTCCATTTATAGAAAATGCAATTAAATATGGAGTAAACCCAGAAACCGACTCTGTTATTTCTATCCAGATAGAAATTTTAAATGATAGCATTGTATTAATGGTAAAAAATAAAATAGTACCGGTGCATTTGATGGATAATAGCAAAACTGGCACAGGTATTGATAATGTTATGCGAAGATTAGAGCTGATGTACCCAGGTGCATATGAATTAAAAATCGATCAAACAGAAAAAGAATATCAAGTGAATTTAAAAATTAAAATAAAATGATCCGAGCAATTGCTATAGACGATGAGCCTTTAGCGTTAGAGCTCATCAGTCGCTTCTGTAGCCATATCACAACTATTCACTTAGAAAAAACATTTACAAAGCCTAGTTCAGCTATTGCCTATCTAAAAAAGTTCCCGGTTGACTTAGTTTTTTTAGACATTCAAATGCCGTCTATCACAGGCATAGATCTCGTAAAACAATTACCAGAAAATGTAATTGTAATTTTTACTACGGCATTTAGTGAATTTGCACTTGATGCCTATAATTTAAATGCCATTGATTATTTGTTAAAACCATTTGAGGAAAACAGGTTTTTAAAAGCAGTTAACAAAGCTGTTGCATATTACCAACTAAAAAACCAAAACGAAAGTCCGGCAGATAAATATTTATTAATTAGAGCAGACTATAAACTAATTAAAATTCCATTGTCTGAAATCCAATATATAGAGGGTCTTGGAGACTATTTAAAGGTTTACTACGGAGAGCAAAAACTAGTAGTTGCACGAATGACGATGAAAAATATATTAGCTAAATTACCAGCTAAAGAATTCCTTAGAGTACACCGTTCTTTTATAGTGCCTTATACTAAGATTGAAAATGTACGTAATAAAACCATACTGATCTCTGGCAAAGAAATTCCAATCGGCACAAGTTACGAAACAGATTTTTTTGAAAAATTCAAAATTTAATACTTTGCGACAATAGGCATTCTTCTGCCCATTCCAAATGCCTTAGGAGAAACCCTTAAAATTGGGGGTGTTTGATAGCGTTTATATTCACTTCGATTCACCATCATCATTACGCGCGAGACCAGTTTTTCATCAAAGCCCTTCGCAATAATTTCGGCCGCTCCCAATTGTTTTTCTATATATAAAAATAACACTTGATCGAGTAAATCGTAAGCTGGTAAAGAATCTGAATCTTTTTGATTGTGCCTTAACTCTGCACTTGGTGCTTTATTGATGGTGTTCCAAGGAATAATTTCTGTGTCTCTGTTTAGCCATTTAGCTAATGCAAAAACTTGCGTTTTATATACATCGCCTATCACCGAAATGCCGCCACTCATATCGCCATAAAGCGTTCCATAGCCAACAGCTGCTTCACTTTTATTAGAGGTGTTTAATAAAATATGTCCTAATTTATTGGATACCGCCATTAATAAAAGTCCACGAACGCGTGCTTGTAAATTCTCTTCTGTTAAATCTGCAGGCTTACCTGTAAATAAATGAGCAAGTACGCTTTCGGCTTCTTTAACCGTTGATTCAATATTTATTGTTGAATGCTCAATGCCTAAATTTTCTACCAATGCCATGGCATCTATGATAGAATGATCGGAAGAATAAGCCGATGGTAATAAAACCGCTAATACATTTTGAGGGCCTAAGGCTTTTGCCGCTAAAGCGCAAACTACAGCAGAATCAATGCCTCCAGACAATCCTAAAACTGCTTTTGAAAAGTTAGATTTTTGAAAATAATCACGAATACCAAGTATAAGTGCTTGCTCCATTTTTTCTATGTCAGCAAGATTAGACGGAATCATTACTTTATTTTCCGAAAGCAATTGATCTATATTCTCAATAGTTAAAATAGATTCTTGAAAATATTTAGCTTCGGCTACAAGTTTTCCGCTTGCATTTAATGCCATCGAACCACCATCAAAAATAATTTCTGTTTGCGCACCCACATGATTGACATAAATTAAAGGCAGCTGGTATTTAATGCAATTGGCTTGCAACATTTGCATCCGATTTTGCTGCTGTTCATAATCAAATGGTGATGCAGCAATATTAATCATCATTGTTGGTTTTTCTTGCAGGAGCAAGTCCATAGGCGCATGATCGTATAATCGAGATTCGCTTTCATTCCACAAATCTTCGCAAATAGTTAAAGCAATTTTATGTCCAGCAACACTAACACATTGTACACTTTTTGCAGGTTCAAAATATCGGTATTCATCAAACACATCGTAGGTTGGCAAAAGAGATTTATGAACGATTGATTGAATAGTTGCCTCCGCTAAAACATATGCCGAATTATATAATGGTTTACCGGCAGGATTAGGATTGCGACTTGGTGCGCCAATAATACAAGTGATGCCTTGGCAACAGGCTGCAATTTGATTAATATAAAAATCAATTTGTTGAATGAAATAGTCGTAATTTAAAAAGTCGCGAGGCGGATAACCACATATAGCGAGTTCTGGGAAAATAATTAAATCTGCTGCCTGTAATTTTGCCTGATTAATCTCCTGCTTAATTTTCTGGAAATTTTCTTCAAAATTACCTACAGTAACATTAATTTGTGCGAGTATTATTTTCATTTTTTATTGAATAAATCTATCAATCATCTTGAAAAATGACTAAAGTTTTTAACTTTACTATTTCTATCAATTGATATCAATAATGCTAGTACAAAGGAAACAAAATATTCTGATTTTATTACTATGCTCGATGCTGATTTTAGGCAGTTCTTGTAAAGAAAATAAGCAGTCTAAAGTATTGTCCAATCAAGTAAAGCTTGAGTCTATAACAATAGACCGCTTTGAGCAGGCAATTTTTGAAATTGATCAAAAAAACCTGAGCCAAGCAAAAAGCGACATGGCTAAAAAATATGGCTCATTCTATGATATCTATTTTGGTAGAATAATGAATTTTGGCGATCCAAAAAATCCAAATTTTGATATCATCTTAAAAGATTTCATTAACCATCCAGATTTAAAAAATTTGTATCAAGATGTAAAAAAAGAATATCCAGATACCAAAAAAATAAGTGAAGACTTGGCTCCATTATTTGCAAACTATCAAACACTATATCCGAATGATAGTATCTTAAAAGTAGTCACTTTTATTTCGGGTTTCAATAATGCAATTGTTACAACTCCAAATTATATAGGCATTGGGCTCGATATGTTTATGGGGAAAAATTATCGTTTTTATGCCTCGGTAGATTTTCCGGCATATATTACCAAAAGACTAAGCAAAGAATATATTACACCCGCCATTGCTAAAGCACTATTGAATGCCAAACTACCGGAAGCGGCTCAAACGAGCACCTTGCTATCCGAAATGATTCAAGAAGGAAAAATACTTTATGGAGTTGATCTTTTATTACCAGATGCTGAAGACTCTTTAAAAATAGGCTATACAGCCGAACAACTTGATTGGTGTAAGGCTAACGAAGGCAATATTTATAAATTATTTATAGAAGATAATTTGCTCTTTTCTGCCGAACAAAAAAAATATAATAAATATTTAGAAGAGGCCCCATTTACTGCAGGCTTAGCAAATAATTCGGCGCCAAGAATTGGCATTTGGTGTGGATGGCAAATTGTTAAAAATTATATGAACAATAATCCTTCCATTAGTTTCGATGATTTATGGAAAGAAAAAGACGCACAGAAAATTTTAAAACTAGCAACATATAAACCAAAAAATATCTAAATACAGCTTATGAAAAATGCCTTACTCACTTTTTCTGCTATTATTTTATTGAATGGCTGCAAAATGAACGACTCAAAAATTACCTTAATGCCCTACCCCGAAACTAAAAAAGGAACTGTCAGCGATAATTATTTCGGACAAAACATTGCAGACCCTTACCGTTGGCTCGAAAACGATACCACCAAAGAAACCGCAGACTGGGTTATGGCACAAAATGCAGTAACACAAGATTATCTTTCTCAAATTTCCTGTAGAGCAAAAGTAAAAGAGCAATTAACCGAAATTTGGAATTATGCGAAAGAGTCG
Organism: Sphingobacteriales bacterium; assembly: GCA_947478655.1. Next base: position 4,438 of record CANJWU010000041.1, read on the forward strand.
GCGCCATATAAAAAAGGCGATTACTATTTCTTTTCTAAAAATGATGGTTTACAAAACCAATCTGTGATCTATTTTAAAAAGGGAATAGATGGGGCAGAAAAAATATTCTTAGACCCCAATAAACTTTCAAACGATGGCACCGTTGCCTTGGTGGGTCTTAGTTTCTCTAACGACTTTAAATATGCTGCCTATGCCATTGCAAGATCTGGCTCCGATTGGAACGAAATTTATGTGATTGATATTGCTAGCCAACAATTAACGAAAGATAAAATACAATGGGTAAAATTTTCGGGTGCGGCCTGGAAAGGCGATGGCTTCTACTATAGCCGTTATGATGAACCTAAAGGGGTGAGCGAATTTTCAAATCAAAATCAATTCCAAAAAGTTTATTATCATCAATTAGGCCAAGCGCAAGCAAACGATCAATTAATTTACGAAGACAAATCGCATCCACTGAGATACTTTGGTGCGAGTGTAACAGAAAACGAAAACTACTTAATTATTTCTGCTTCGGAAGGTACTTCGGGCAATGAAATTTTAGTGCAAAATTTAAGATCTAAAAACGATAAGCTACATACCTTATTAAAAGGATTTAAAAATAATTACGAAGTGATAGACAATATCGATGATGAATTATTGGTATTGATGGACCAAGATGCACCTAACTATAAAGTAGTAGCCATTAATCCAGAAGCGAGCGAAAAACAAAACTGGAAAACGATTATTCCAGAGCAAAAAGATTTATTGCAAGCGGTAAGCACCGCTGGCGGTAGATTATATGCCACCTATTTAAAAAATGCCAGCAATCAATTATGCGAATATTCGGTAGATGGTAAAAAAATTAAAGACATTGAATTACCAGGCATAGGTACCATTGCCTTAGCCGAAGCCAGTAACAACGAAAGTAATTTTTATTTTAGTTTCAGCAACTTTACCACAGCAGGCACCATTTATAATTTAGACATTGCATCTGGTAAAATTGAATTATATAAAAAATCAGCCTTTAAAATTAACACCGATAATTACGAAACAAATCAAGTTTGGTTTGATTCAAAAGACGGCACCAAAATTCCCATGTTTGTTGTACACAAAAAAGGAATTAAATTAGATGGTCAAAATCCATTATTACTTTATGGCTATGGTGGTTTTAATATTAGCTTAACGCCAAGCTTTAGTGTTTCTAATTTGTACTTTTTGGAAAACGGTGGAATATATGCCCAGGTTAGCTTACGAGGCGGTGGAGAGTTTGGCGAAGAATGGCATAAAGCAGGCATGTTAGACAAAAAACAAAATGTTTTTGACGACTTTATTGGCGCTGCAGAATATTTAATTAAAGAAAAATATACCAGTAGCGAAAAATTAGCCATCAACGGAAGATCGAACGGTGGCTTATTAGTTGGTGCATGTATGACGCAAAGACCAGACTTATTTAAAGTTGCACTACCTGGTGTAGGTGTTTTAGATATGTTGCGTTACCATAAATTTACCATTGGTTGGGGTTGGGCTGTAGAATATGGATCGAGTGAATCAAAATCTCAATTTGATTACCTCATCAAATATTCTCCATTGCATAATGTAAAGCAAACTGCATATCCAGCCACATTAATTACCACAGCCGATCACGATGATCGGGTAGTACCTGCACACTCGTTTAAATTTGCGGCTACCTTGCAAGAAAATCAACAAGGCGAAAATCCTATTTTAATTCGCATAGATTCGAAAGCAGGACATGGTGCGGGTAAACCAACAGCAAAGGTGATTGAAGAAGCGGCAGATGTTTGGTCGTTTGTATTCCATCACTTAGGCATTCATCCATAAAACCCAGAATCTTTATTAAACAAAAAAGGCTATCAAAAATTTGATAGCCTTTTTTTATGCGTTGAATAAAAATTATTGCGCTGCTAATGCATTTGCACCACTCACAATTTCTAATATTTCGTTGGTAATAGAGGCTTGTCTTGCTTGGTTATAAGACAACCTTAATGCTTTCAATAAATCACCAGCATTCTCTGTTGCTTTATCCATTGCGGTCATACGCGCACCATGTTCTGATGCATGTGAATCTAACAATGCTTTATACAATTGAATTTTAACCGAACTTGGAATTAAACCTAAAACAATTTCTTCTTGCGAAGGCTCTAGTAAATAATCTGCATTATTTTGATTAGCACTTTGATTAACCGAAGGCACTACTGGTAATAATTGTTCGGTGGTTAAAATTTGCATGGCTGCATTTTTAAATTGGTTGTACACCACCTCTACTTTATCCCATTTACCAGCCACAAAACCGCTCATCACTTCTTCTGCAATTTTATTTGCTTCTTCGAAATTTAAATGATTGAATACTTCGTTGTTATTTCCAATTACATTGAATTTGTTTCTGGTGAAATAATCTTGCGCTTTTTTACCAATGGCAATAATCTGTAAATTGCCATCACGTTTTTGTGCATCGTATTTATCTGCAACCAATAAGTTGGCTGCCTTAATTACATTCGCATTGAAGGCACCAGCCAATCCACGGTTGGAAGTCACGACTACCAACAATACATTTTTTATTTCGCGTTGTTGAGTGTATGGACTTTCGTTCCCTTCTAAACTTGCCGTTAAATTTGCAAGAATATCTTTTAATTTATTTGCATAAGGTCGCATTTGAACGATGGCATCTGTTGCTCTTTTTAATTTTGCAGCAGAAACCATTTTCATTGCTTTGGTAATCTGTTGTGTAGAGTTTACCGAAGCTATTCTAATACGTACCTCTTTTAAATTTGCCATATGCTATTTGAACAAGCTTTATTTAAATTAGTATTTACTTGATAATTCTGATGCTACTTTTTCTAAAACTGAAGTAATTGAATCATCAATTTTACCCGCTTTAATTGCATCTAATGTATCGCGGTGACGAATTTCTAATTGATTTAAAAATTCTGCTTCAAAAGCTCTCACTTTATCAACTGGAACATTTCTCATCAAACCTTTTGTACCACAATAAATAATGGCCACTTGTTTCTCAACAGCAACTGGCGAGTATTGTCCTTGTTTCAAGATCTCTACGTTTCTTGCACCTTTCTCTAAAATAAATTTAGTAACGGCATCTAAGTCAGAACCGAATTTAGAGAAGGCCTCTAATTCGCGGTATTGCGCTTGGTCACCTTTTAAAGTACCTGCTACTTTCTTCATCGATTTAATTTGCGCCGAACCACCCACACGAGATACCGAAATACCTACGTTAATTGCTGGACGAATACCTGCGTTAAATAAATTCGACTCTAAGAAAATTTGACCATCTGTAATAGAAATTACGTTGGTTGGAATATAAGCAGAAACGTCACCTGCTTGTGTTTCAATAATTGGCAATGCCGTTAATGAACCACCACCTTTTACTAAGTGACGAATTGATTCTGGTAAATCATTCATTGATTGTGCTACCGAATCGGTTGCGTTAATTTTAGCCGCACGCTCTAGTAAACGAGAGTGAAGATAAAATACGTCACCTGGATACGCCTCACGTCCTGGTGGACGACGCAATAACAATGACACCTCACGGTATGCTACCGCTTGTTTAGATAAATCATCATAAACAATTAATGCTGGACGACCTGTATCACGGAAAAATTCTCCGATAGCAGCGCCTGCAAATGGTGCGAAGAATTGCATAGGTGCAGGATCTGCAGCAGATGCGGCAACTATAATGGTATAAGCCATTGCGCCTTTTTCTTCTAAAGTACGAACGATGTTTGCAACGGTAGAATTTTTCTGACCAATTGCTACATATATACAGATAACGGCTTCGCCTCTATCGTAAAATTCTTTTTGATTAATGAT
>CANJWU010000042.1 GCA_947478655.1 Sphingobacteriales bacterium
ACCCAAAAAAATAAAATATCTGGACCCGTTACTAAATCGTTGGTTGGATAATAATAATTTAAATCGGCGTTGCCTTTATTTGGTTTTTCACCAAACACGGTTGTATCGAAAACAGCAATGGGCCACAACCAAGAAGAAAACCAGGTATCCACTACATCTTCGTCTTGTTTTAAATCGGCAATGGTTAAACTTGCATTAGCCGTATTTTGTTGAAATATTTGTAAGGCTTCTAAAGCTGTTTTAGCAACAACCACTTCGCCATTGGGAGCATAAAATGCTGGAATTTGTTGACCCCACCACAACTGACGAGAAATACACCAGTCTTTTACATTATCCATCCAATGCTTGTAGGTATTAGTATATTTTTCGGGAATTAATTTTACCTCTCCACTCAAAACCACGTCTAATGCGGGCTTTGCCATATCTGTCATTTTGCAAAACCATTGCATCGACAATTTAGGTTCGATCACCGCATCACTTCTTTCCGAAAATCCTACTTGAGATTTATATTCTTCTACTTTTAATAATTGACCCGCATCTTCTAAAAGTTGGATGATTTTTTTTCTGGCAATAAATCGATCTTCATTAATTAAAATTTGAGCCTTTTCATTTAAAGTACCGTTATCATTTAAAATATCGATTACTGGTAAATGATGTCTAATACCTAATTCGTAATCGTTTAAATCGTGAGCGGGCGTTACTTTTAAGCAGCCCGTACCAAATTCAATATCAACATATTCATCTAAAATAATTGGAATTTCTTTTTGAATTAATGGAATGAAAACACTTTTACCATGTAAAGCAAAATACCTTTCATCTTTTGGATTAATACAAATTGCTGCATCGGCCATAATGGTTTCTGGACGCGTGGTAGCAATGGTTAAAAATTCGTTTGTCGCTCCTACAATTTGGTAATTAATATATACTAATTTTTGATTGACTTCTTTTCTGATTACTTCTTCGTCGGAAACAGCGGTTAATCCTTTCGGATCCCAATTCACCATGCGTACGCCTCGATAAATTAATCCTTTGTTATATAAATTAATAAACGCGTCTGTTACTCCTTCCGATAAATCGGGATCCATGGTAAATTTGGTACGATCCCAATCGCAAGAAGCACCCAGTTTTTTGAGCTGTTCTAAAATAATCCCACCGTATTTATCTTTCCAATCGTAAGCATGTGCTAAAAATTCGGCTCTCGAAATAGCTGTTTTCTCAATTCCTTTTTCGCGTAATAAATTAACCACTTTTGTTTCGGTGGCAATAGAAGCATGATCGGTACCCGGAACCCAACAGGCATTTTTTCCCATCATACGCGCTCTTCGAATTAAGACATCTTGAATGGTATTATTTAACATATGGCCCATATGCAGCATACCCGTAACATTGGGTGGCGGAATGACAATGGTATAAGGCTCTCTGTGGTCTGGAACAGATTTAAAAAACTGTTGCTCCATCCAATAGCTATACCATTTATTTTCAAACTCTTGCGGGCTATAGGTCTTTGAGGTAGTCATTAAAAATTATATTTGGGGTCGATAAAGCTCAAAAATAACAAATTATCGATTTCTTTCGGTATTTTAAGTGTAGGATATTAACCTAAGACAAAATTAAAATGAAATTGTCGGCATTTATCTGTCAAATGCTCCTAAATGCATATATTTGATTCAATAGAATATACAAAAATTAACAAATAGTATCATATGAAAAAAATAGCCTTAGTATTCACAGCCATTTTAATGGGTAGTATTATTTCCGGATGTAAAACAAAAAAAATCGAACGCATAGACCCTACTCAACAAACAGATTTAAGCGGTAGATGGAATGATACTGATTCGAGATTGGTTTCTAACGAAATGATTAGCGATTGCATGTCTAGACCATGGAGAACAGAATTTACTGCTGTTAAAGGTAAAAAACCAATGGTCATCGTTGGTAATATAAAAAATAAAACTACCGAACATATCGAGTCCGAAACCTTTATCAAGGATATCGAAAAAGCTTATATCAATTCTGGCTTAGTAGGTGTTGTGCAAGCAGCCGATGCAAGAAAAGAATTAAGAGAAGAACGCAACGACCAACAAACTTATTCTTCTGAAGAAACTAAAAAGAAATGGGGCTTAGAAAAAGGAGCCGACTTTATGTTAAACGGTGTGATTACTTCTATTGTAGACCAATACGGAAAAAATAAAGTGGTATTTTATCAAATCGATTTAGAATTAACCGATTTGCAAACAAACGAAAAAGTTTGGATTGGAGATAAAAAAATTAAAAAAGCAATTACCAATTAAATCAAATAAAAACACCCTGTAATATATATTTACAGGGTGTTTTTTTGTTATCATCATTGCCTTTCGGCAGCAATAAATAAGCTAACCTTGAAAATTTCATCTTCTATTTTTATTTTCATTTGCACCGCCATGCTTTTGACTGCCTGTGCCACTTATTATCAAAAATTAGCGGTTTTTAACAACGATTTTGAAAGTGGAAATCTGGTAAAAGCAAATGATTTTTTAACAAAAGATAAAAAAGGTCAGTCGGGTAAAAACGAATTACTTTATCATTTTAACAAAGGCACTATTGAACATTTATTGGGCAATTATTCCGAAAGCAATACCCAATTTAATCAAGCAGACCTACTCATAGAAGACTACCAGAAAAAAATAAGCGACCAAGCATTGGCCATGGTTACCAATCAAATGAATACGCCTTACCCAGGCGAAGATTTTGAAAAAGTTTTGATTCATTATTACAAGGCCATTAATTATTTAAGATTAAATGATAATGAAAATGCCTTGATTGAAGCCCGTCGATTAAATTTAAAACTACAAGCACTAAATGATAAATATAAAAACAAAAATAAGTATGTAGTAGATGCATTTGGTTTGAATTTAATAGGTATAATTTACCAAGCAGACCACGATTACAATAACGCTTTTATTGCTTATAGAAATGCGCTAGAAGCCTATGAAAATAGCTATGCTAAGCAGTTTAACATTTCAGCGCCCCTGCAATTAAAAAAAGATTTAATCTATACTGCTTATCAAAGTGGTTTTGCAGAAGAAGGCTTGTTTTACGAAAATAAATTTGAATTAAAACTCGAAAATCCAGCAGCTGCAAATGGAGATCTTTTATTCTTTTGGAATAATGGATTAGGACCCATTAAATCCGAGAATAGTATCAACTTTACTAAAACTGGCGCAAACGATAATTATATGACCTTTGTGAACCAAGAATATAATTTAAATTTTACCGTACCCTACAAAAGCAGTTCCAATAAAAAAGAAAAAGAAGGTTTTGCATCACTCGAATTGTTGCGCATTGCATTCCCAAAATATGTAGCCAGAACCCCTTATTATGAAAAAGGGTACATCAGTTTTGAAAACAACAAGAAAGAACTGGAATTAGCCGAAAACATCAATTTAATTGCCTTTAAAACTTTAGAGGACAGAATGCAAAGAGAAATTGGCAATGCCCTTATTCGTTTAGCGACTAAAAAAGCGGCAGAATATGCCATGAGAGACCAAAACGAAAACTTAGGCACCTTGGTTGGTGTAGTCAATGCGGTAACCGAAAAAGCAGATACCAGAAATTGGCAAACCCTACCCTATTGCATTTCCTATACTAGAATGAGCTTGCCGGCTGGTACTCAAACTATAAAATGGACCGGAAAAGCTATAAAAGGCGGACAGGATAAAGAACAATTGTTTACCTTTGATATTGTAAAAGACCGAACAACATTTCAGCTATTCCAATCGTTAGAAATTGATAAAGCTGCAAATTAATCGGCACCCATTAAATTCATGAAAAAAATTTTACTTTCCATTAGTTTTTTGTTTCTGAGCATTTTTGTGATGGGGCAATCGGCATTGAAAGTAAATTCAATAGAATTCAAAGCCAATTATTATAAATTCAAAGGTCAAATAATTGATGTGCGTACTGCGCAAGAATTTGCTGAAGGGCATATAGAAGGTGCCAAAAATATCGATATTACCAATGATGCATTTGAAACCGAAATCGAAAAGCTAGATAAAAATCAAGCCTTTTTTGTTTATTGTGCCATTGGCGTTAGAAGCGGCAGAGCAGCGGCATTGCTGCGTAAAAAAGGTTTTAAAAATGTCATTGATTTAAATGGTGGATACGAAGACCTTTTAAAAGTTGGCATGAAAAACGCGAAATAAATGCAGCTCGAAAATATCCGCACCATTCAAACTGCAGATGGATCTACCACTTTTTTTCATGCCGCATTAAACGAACACTATCATTCTATACATGGCGCCCATCAAGAATCGCAACATGTGTATATCGAAAATGGACTGCAACATTTTCATCAAAAAACTTCGGCTAAACATATTTCCATATTAGAAATGGGCTTTGGCACCGGATTAAATTATTTACTCAGCCTAGACTATGCATTAAATCAAGGAATAAGCCTTTCTTATACAGGAATTGAAGCCTATCCGCTCCCATTAGAATTAATTCAACAAACCAATTACCAACAATTTTTAACAAAGCCCGAATTAATGGAATGGTATTATTTAAAATATGAAGCAGCTTTGTTATGCGAACAAGAAATTACGGGGGAACAAAAACTGCAAATTATGGAGAAAAAATTAGCCGATTTTAGCAGCGAGAAAAAATTCGACCTTATTTATTTTGATGCCTTTGCAAATAGTAAACAACCCGCCCTTTGGACCGATGAAATGATCGAACATATTTGTCAATTTTTAAATGATAAAGGTATATTTGTAACCTATAGCGTAACTGGAAATTTAAAGAGATGTTTACGCAAACTAGGATTTAGCATAGAACGGCCAAATGGCGCCTTAGGCAAGCGCGAAATGATGAGAGCAACACTAACTCAATTATAATGTACAAATCGATTGTAAGGCCTATATTATTTTGTTTCGACCCCGAAAAAATTCATCACTTTATATTTGCTTGCATTTTATGGATGAATCGCATCCCTGGCGTATCGATGTTGATCAACAAAATATTTACAGTTCAACACCCAGCCTTACATCGAAAGGTATTTGGTATTGATTTTCCTAATCCTGTGGGCTTAGCCGCTGGCTTTGATAAAGACGCAAAACTATTTAACGAATTAAGCCATTTTGGATTTGGTTTTATTGAAGTGGGAACCCTTACTCCTGTTGCACAGCCAGGCAATCCAAAGCCTAGAATGTTTAGGTTACCTAAAGATAGCGGATTAATAAACAGAATGGGCTTTAATAACGAAGGCGTAGCAGCAGCAGCCATTCGCTTGAAAAAAAGAAATAAAAATTTAATTATTGGTGGCAATATTGGTAAAAATAAAATCACCGAAAACGAAAATGCTGTGCAAGATTATGAAAAATGTTTTGAGGCATTATTTGAAGTAGTAGATTATTTTGTGGTCAATGTAAGCTCGCCCAATACCCCAAACTTAAGGGCATTACAAGAAAAAGAACCCCTAAAAGCATTGCTCCATCATTTGCAAAAAATCAACAACTTAAAAGCAAATCCAAAACCCATTGCATTGAAAATTGCACCCGATTTAAGCCAAGAGCAATTAGATGATGTGGTGGAAATTATGCTAGAAACAAAATTAGCAGGATTAATTGCAACCAATACCACCATAGATCGCAGCGGTTTACAAACCGACGAAAGCACTTTAAAAAACATTGGCGCCGGAGGTTTAAGCGGCAAACCTTTGCGCCAAAGAGCCACCGAGGTGATTCAATATTTAAGCACGCAAAGTAAAGGGCAATTTACGATCATTGCAGTGGGAGGAATTCACTCTGCAGCAGACGCCTTGGAAAAACTAAATGCGGGTGCTAGTTTGATTCAACTTTATACCGGTTTTATATACGAAGGTCCTGCTTTGATTAAACAAATTAACCAAGCAATCCTGAAAAAAACCGCATAAAAAAAGCCGTTTAAGTTTCCTTAAACAGCTTCAAATAGGGTATATAAAAACTTATTCTGCTGCGTTATTTTCTTCTGTACGCGCAACTGGTTTCTTAATAGATTTATCAGTAGCCATCTTTTTGTGTTGTACTTTCAATCTAGAAACTGTTTTATTTTTTCTGTCTTTTCTTTTTAATCTTGTAACTGCCATTTTCTTAAAATTAATTTTTTAAATACTGTTTTTTGAGGTCGAGAGCGGATTCGAACCGCTGTAGAAGGTTTTGCAGACCTCTGCCTAGCCACTCGGCCACTCGACCTTTTTTTAGCGTCTGCAAATGTAGTAAAATTATAATTGAACACAAGAATTTATGGGTTTTTTAAGCCAATTAGCTTAAAAATGTATTTCTTCTGTATTCTGAACAAATTACTGCGGTTGCTATGGCAACATTCAAACTTTCTGCCCCACCAAAGGCAGGAATGGTAATTGGATTGGAAATAAAAGGTATCAAATTGGTAGAAATGCCCTGAGACTCACTGCCCATTAATATAAAGCCCCCTTTTGGCCATTGCTGCTGATATATATTTTCGCCTTTTAATAAAGCGCCATAAACGGGCAAATGGGTGTGATTAGCAAATAATTCGGGTAAATGCTGAATGCTAACTGCAACCCTTGCAATAGAACCCATGGTTGCTTGTACCACCTTTGGATTATATAATTCTACACAATTTTCGGAGCAAATCATGTTTTTAAAACCAAACCAATCTGCAATTCTAATGATTGTACCTAAATTCCCTGGGTCTTTAATATCGTCTAGCACCAAAGTCATTTGATTGTCAAAATCAATCATATCAAGGTTTTCGGGTTTATTTTTTGGCATTTTAACTATGGCCAAAACATCGGAAGCCGATTTAAGCATAGATATTCGATCCATTTCTGCCTCAGAAACTAAGCCTATTTCTATATTTTTCGATACCTTTGAAAGCAAAGAAGATAACCATTGCACTTTATTTTCGGTGCAGTAAATTTGGTCTATAGTAAATGTCGAATCGATGATTTCGGCTACCAATTTATCTCCTTCGGCTAAGAATAATTGGTATTCTTGTCGATACTTTTTTTGATGGATAGACTTTATAAAACTGATTTGTGCTTTTGAAATCATTGAATAAAATTACTTTTCGAAATACAATTATACTCATTTCTATTGTTTTGTTAGCAAGTAGCTGCAGCAGTACGCGTAATTTTAGCGAGGGCCAAAGCTTATTAAAGAACTATCAAATTAAAGGGGTTGATGCTAATTTAAAAGAGAAAATCACCCCATTTATTCGTCAAAAGCCAAATAGAAAGCTATTTGGCATCAGTAAAGTGAGATTACAACTCCAGCTACTTTTTGATCGAAAAAAGCCAACTAAACTAAGTAATTGGATTATCAATAATTTAGCAGAGCCCCCTGTAATTTACGATAGCACACTGTCTCGCATTTCTGTGATTCAAATTCAACAATTATTAATGAACAATGGTTACTTTTTAGCAAAAGTAAAATATGAAGATACGACTCGACATAAAAAAACCAAGGTAACCTATCACATTGAACCCAATCAAGCCTATCACATTAGAAATATTCAATATACTATTAAAGATAGTATTGTTCAATCTATTTATTTTTACAAATTAAACGAATCACTTTTACAAATCGGAATGCAATTCGACCAAACTGCATTAGCCAACGAAAGAGATAGAATTACTAAATATTTAAGAAACTTTGGCTATTATTATTTCAACAGAGAATACATACATTTCGATATTGATACTGCTTTAAAATCGCATCAATTAGATATTAATGTAATTATTGAAAATCCAGAAAAAGCCAATAAACATGAGTCTTTCAAGCTTAAAAATATCGAAACAACCATCATTTCGGATAATATAAAAACTGGTTTATTAAGCGATACCATTGAATTGAATAATGTTAAATTTATTCATACTAAAAATAAAATACAAGCCAAAATTTTGCGCAGGATGTTATTTTTAGAACGCGGAAAAAAATTCAATGAAGATGACCTACTACTTTCTTACAACCGTTTAGGAGATTTAGGTATTTTTAAATATATCAATATTGATTTCGAAAAAGACAGCATCGATAGCACGCAGTTAAATGCTTCGGTACAATTA
>CANJWU010000043.1 GCA_947478655.1 Sphingobacteriales bacterium
ATTCTTGACCAAATCATTCACCGTTCGATTCGTTTTTACAACAAGTTGTGCCTGCAAAGTCGAAAAACTAAGTAGCATAAGCCAGGTTAATAAAACACTTAATCTAAAAATTCTCAATTTGTGTTAGGTTATTTATATTTACAAAAATACTATAAAAAATGAGGTTCATAGACTTAAGAAGCGATACAGTTACTAAACCAAGTCCCGAAATGCTGCAATTTATGCTCCAAGCCGAATTGGGTGACGATGTTTATGGCGACGATCCAACCGTAAATATGCTGGAAGCCACTGTTGCAGCCTTTTTTGGCTTCGAATCGGCGGTTTTTTGCGCTTCTGGTACCATGACCAATCAAATAGCAATCAAAACCCATACCATTCCTGGCGATGAGGTGATTTGTGATATTACTTCGCATGTGTACAATTATGAAGGAGGAGGAATAGCTTTTAATTCGGGGGTACAAGTGAGGCCAATTATGGGCAATTCAGGCAAAATAACGGCCGAACAAATCGAAGCGCAAATCCAACCTGCTATTATCAATCTGCCTCGAACGGCATTGGTTTCTTTAGAAAATACTTTAAATAAAGCGGGCGGAAATTTTTATTCATTAGCAGAAATTGCACCCATTGCCTCAATGTGTAAAAAGTATCAATTGCCTTTACATTTAGATGGTGCAAGAATTTTTAATGCCTTAATAGAAACTAAAGAAAATCCTAAGGATTATTCAAAATATTTTGATAGTATTTCGATTTGTTTTTCGAAAGGATTAGGCGCACCGGTTGGATCTGTATTGGTAGGCAGTAAATTATTTATTGATAAAGCTAGAAGATACAGAAGGTTATTTGGTGGTGGCATGCGACAAGCTGGAGTGATTGCTGCTGGTGCGTTGTACGCTTTGAAAAATAATATTGAAAGGTTGGCTGATGATCATAAACGAGCAAAAGAAATTGGAGCATGTTTAGCACAATGTACATTTGTGCAAGAATTATTGCCGGTACATACCAATATTATTATTTTTAAATTAAAAGACCAGGTGTCTTCGGAAGTTTTTTTAGAAAAATTAAAATTGGAGAGCATTATTGCTAATACCATGGGCAAGCAATGTATTAGATTTGTTACGCACCTCGATTTTAACGACGAAATGTTAGCTAAGCTTTTGAAAACATTAAATAAAATAAGTAAATTAGCCTTTTAGTCTAAAGCCTCATAACCATGAAAATTAAAATAATTTTATTTTTCGTTTTTGTTTGTACTGCATTAGTATTTAATTCATGTAGACACGAAGCGGATTTTAGTAATGCGCCAGTTATATCATTTAGTAATGATGTTCAACCCATTATTACTACTCGATGTGCAATGGATGGTTGTCATAGTACTTATAATCACGAAGAACTTTCTTTAGTAACCTACGAGGATGTGATGGAAATAGTAAAAGCTGGCAATAGCCATAATAGTAAATTATACGAAACAATTACTGCATTAAATGGAGAAAAACGCATGCCACCTTTGCCAGACAATAGATTAGCAGATAATCAAATTACCAAAATTATGGTTTGGATAGAACAAGGGGCAAAAAATAATTAAGTAAATCATGAAAAAAGTATTTCCACTTTTAATAATTGCAGCTAGTTTTTTGTCTGCATGTTATTACGATAATTTCAGAGAATTAAACCCTTTTTTAGAAGAGGCTGTTTGTGATACTGCATCAACTACAACAATTAGTTTTGCTGCACAAGTGGTTCCTATTTTACAAAACCAATGTAGTACTGGAAGTTCCGGTTGTCATAGTTCAAATTCTGGCAGAGACTTATCTACCCACACTGGAGTTACCAATACCTATTCAGGAGCTAAATTATTAAGTTCCATTATTTGGGATGGTAACGCTTCTCAAATGCCAAAGGGTTCAGGAGCTAAAATTGATGATTGTTCTATTAAGACCATCGAACTGTGGATTAATCAAGGGAAATTAAATAATTAAATACCATGAAAAAAATACTACTAATTTCTTTTTTAATTATTTCAAGTGCATTTACTTTAAGCGCTCAAGACATTGATCCAATGGCGCTTTTACAAGGATTAGCTGAAACACCAAAAGACGAACCTGTCATTGCTACTTTTAAAGCAACCAGGTTAATCAATCAGCAAACAATAGAAGTAGGAGGGACGAGGTCTTTAGATTTTAGAATTCACCATCACTTTGGACCATTTAATTCTGGCGCTTATGATTTTTGGGGAATAGATGGCGGCGCAAGTATTCGTTTGGGCTTAGAATACAGCTATAATGGTCGTTTGCAGTTTGGACTAGGCAGAACTTCTTATGAAAAACAAATCGACGGTTTTTTAAAATATAGATTATTAAGACAGTCTAAAAGTGGCTCGATGCCAATTAGTGTAACCTTATTTTCTGGTGCTTATCGTAATGGTGTAAATGGATTAAAAATAAGTGGGGTAGATAAATTTAATTATGCATCCGATCGATTATCATTTGTTCAACAAATAATCATTGCTAGAAAAATCGACGAAAAACTTTCTATTCAAATAACACCAACTATCGTACATTATAATTTAGTAGAAAATTTAGCGGATAATAACGATGCTTATTTTCTCGGAATTGCCGGCAGGTATAAAATTTCTAACCGTACCGCTATTACTTATGAGTACGGCGCTAAACTTTTAAATTATTCAGAAAGTAAATACTACGATTCAATGGGAATAGGATTAGACATTGAGACAGGTGGTCACGTATTTCAAATGTTCTTGACTAATTCTTTTGGAATGACCGAAAACCAAACCTTTGCTAGAACAAATTCATCTTGGGCAGACAGGGGTTTTCGTTTAGGCTTTAATGTTTCAAGAATGTTTACTTTGTAAATGCGATTATAATTACAAAGTTTTTTCTTCCCAGATTGCAGCTAAGTTTATAATGGTATCTACTGCTTTTTGCATGTCTTGTATGCTTACCCATTCTAACCTAGAATGAAATGCATGTTCGCCTGCAAAAATATTAGGACAAGGCAATCCCATAAAAGATAACCTAGAACCATCTGTACCGCCTCTAATGCCGCCTGCAAAAGCTTTCATGCCGGCACGTTCTATGGCTTCTACTGCGTAGGCAACAATTTCTGGATGCGCAACTAGCACTTCTTTCATATTTCTATACTGTTCAATTACTTCAAACTCAAAACTAGCATGAGGGTAATTGGCCATCACTTGCTGGGTAATATTTTTTAATTCTTTTTCGTAAACAGCTAATTGTTTGGTATCAAAATCACGAATGATAAATTGAAGAGTACTTTTTTCTATACTTCCGCTAATGCCTGTTGGATGTATAAATCCTTCGCGGCCTTCGGTAGTTTCGGGTGATAAATTATTTTTAGGAAGTGCCGCTACGATTGCTGATGCAATTTTAATTGCGCTCTCCATTTTATTTTTTGCAAAACCTGGATGTGTAGAAACACCATGAATTGTAATATTCACAGCATCTGCAGAAAATGTCTCATCTTCAATGTGGCCAAGTGTTTCGCCATCTATTGTATAAGCAAATTTGGCATTCACTTTGGCTAAGTTAACTTTGTCAACACCTCTGCCAATTTCTTCATCGGGTGTAAATAATATTTTAATATCACCATGCTTGATGCTGGGATTTTGGATAAGTTGATAGATGGCATCCATAATTTCTGCCACACCGGCTTTGTTATCTGCGCCTAAAAGGGTAGTGCCATCGGAAGTAATAATATCGTTTCCAATTTGATCTTTTAATGCAGGATGTTCATCTGGGTGCAATGACAAATGCGCATCACTGGTATATAAAATACTACCTCCATTATAATTTTTATGAATAATTGGTTTAACATTTTCGCCGCTGCAATCGGGCGAGGTGTCCATGTGTGAGCAAAAACAAATATTGGGTACTGCTTTATTTGTATTTGATTTAAGGGTGCCGTATACATAACCATTTTCGTCTAGCTCTGCGTCCGAAATGCCCATTTCTAGCAGCTCTTGAACCAATAAGCGGCCTAAGTTTTTTTGTTTCTCGGTTGAAGGGCAAGTAGGCGAATTGGGATCAGATTGGGTATCGATGGTCACATAATTTAAAAATCGATCGGTGACGGTATATTTTTTAGGAACTAATTGCATGTTTTTTATTTTTCTATTCTTAATTCTGGTCTTCTAATTTGACCACCGCTATGTCCTGTTTGTATTACAAAATAGATACTGATAAAACTAATGATCAATGTAATTCTGATCAACCATTTACTTATTTTTTTATCTGTTGCAATAGTCAAGAGGGTAATTAAAGCCATGGCAGCTAAAAGGTCAACAATGAGCTCTGTTTTTTCTGCTATTTCTTCGTGTTCTTCAATAAGGTAGCGTGCTACGCCTGGTTGATCTCCAACTGCATGTTCTATTTTATCGCCAGTATACATCGTCGGAAAAAATAAAATTGCCGAAAAAATAAACAAGGATAACCCAACTATTTTTACTTGTTTTAAATGAAATAGCATGCCAACAAATAAAATCACGCTACCAAAAATAACGCTTATAATAGGTAAGTGGTTAAGCAGTAAATGTTGTTGTACGGGTATCATTTAATTTAGAATTACAAAACTATCGCAATTGTGCCAGTTTTTTTAATGCCTTTGCCTTCGATGTAATAAAAATAAGTTTCTGCGGGTAAAGCTTGGCCATTATGTTTTCCATCCCAGGGCTGAATGTTTTTACCTGTTTGCTTATAAACCAATTTACCCCATCTATTATAAATATATAGGGCCTCAATATTACAAGCTACATTTCCTTCGGCAATCACAAATTTATCATTTACATTATCACCATTAGGAGTAAACACATTTGGAATATCTTTTATTTCAGCATCTAATGGAAAAACCAAATTAACTTCTACCGAATCAATACATTCGGTATTGCGATTGGCTATTAATTTTACCGTATAATTTCCCGCAGTTTTATATTTATGAATTGGGTTCGCTTCAGTCGAATAAGTAGTATCTCCAAAATTCCAGAAAACAGAATCGGTACCAATGGTATTGTTTTGTAAGGCGATGGTTCTTGCGCATGTATCTACCGCAATGGTAAATTTTGCACTAGGCGTATCAACTACATAAACAACCATAGTATCAAAACTAAAACATGCATTGTTCTTCGCTTTTAAAATATAGGTTGTGGTGGCAATTGGTGTTGCCTTAGGAGTTGCGCTCTTAAAATCATCTAAACTATTTTTAGGCGACCATTCGTAAGTACCATAGTCCGAACCACCTGCATTTAAAGTTACTTCAGATCTTTTACATACAATACGATCGGGTCCGGCATTTGCTTTAGGTAGGGTGTCAATTTTAACACTTACACTATATTGATTAACACAGCCTATGCTATCGGTAATGTCTACGGTATAACTTTGGGTTAACCAAGCTCTAGGATTAGCAATGGTATCGTTGCTTAAACCTGTTGCAGGTTTCCATTTATATTTTACACCACCATAAGCCAATAGTTGAGCCGTATCATACAAACAAACATAGGCGGGTTTTTTACCATAAATTCCTTTTGGTATAATAGATACCCTAATTTCTACTGGGTCGGCACAGGCTTCCTCGTTGGTTAAGGTAACCGTTATTAAAATTTCGTAAACTCCTGTAGGTACCGAAAATATTGGGTTTGGAATGGTGTCATCGTCAAACAAACCAACGGGTTGTAAACCTAAATCTGTTGCCGTCCAAGTAAAATGAGGGTTGGGCAATGTTACATTCGCAAATAATTGCAGCAAAGTTCCTGCGCAAACCACCGTATCGTTGATGGTTTTAATATCAACAGGAATAATAGGCGCAATATAAATGGTATCTTTTACTAAAGTATTGGTACAAGAATCAAAAACACAAACAACATACATGGTTACGCTATCTGGCGAAACGCGAATGGTCGAAGATCGACTTATGGTATCTATGCCTAAACTATCTGTCCAAGCATAGCTTAAATGTGCAGAGCCGCCAGTAGTTTTTACTTTCCAAAAAACAGTATCACCTTGGCAATCTACTTTTTGAAATCCAGAAATTCGAATGGTATCAAAATCCGTAATGTTTAAGGAGTCGGCAGAAATAAAACAACCGCCATTACTTTTCATTTCTATTTTAAATTTCTCTGCCGCTTCTACTATATTATCGTCGGTAGGAAAGAAGTAAAGATCTGTGCTGAGTTGGCCTTTTGGAATGGTTATGCTTCCCGAAAGAGTGGGATAGTCTAATCCCATTGTTGCAATACCAGCAAGTGCAGAAGTATTGGTAGCATAAGCGCCAAGTAAGGCGCTACTGGTGTCGGTATTGGTTCGGCTAAATCGACAAACTACACTATCACATTTTTCGGTAATGGTTCCTCCATTTGGATGAACAATTTCTACCCGCATATTGTCAATATTTTCGCTCTCGAAACTTTGTGCTTCTAAAAATATACCCGAATCATAAGCTCTGTCTATGACATCGGAAATGGCTAATTTAATAGTATACGTTTGACAAGCCGTTAAATTCTGAAGAGATACTTCAATTACTTTTGTAAATGCATCGTATTGTATACTGAGCCCATTGGCATTATCTACATACAAGCCCGAGTTATTAAAAGCATTAATCGAATTAATAGCAATTGGGGTATCTAAAGTACCAGGTACAACAGCAATATTTTTTTTGCCTATAATGCCTGGCCCGCTTACAAAAAAGCCAAATGCATCGTTATAGCTTTGACCCACAAATTCCGGATATTCTTCGGATGCAAATACAAATCTTAATTTAATGGAATTAGTAACTGGGATAAAATCAAATTGTAATGAGGCCGCATCAACCGTAATTCCGCCAGCTATGCTATTTAAATCTACATCGCCACCTTTGTTGTTCGAACTACTTACTTGAAGATTGTTAGGACCAATCGCATCTATTGCTTTTCCGGTCGAAATTAATACGCCACTGTCTAAACCTAAATTAGAATTGGTACCATCGAAAATGGCAATGGCACCGGTATCTCCTCTATAAATAATATTACGAACAGTAATACCTTGGCCTACCAAAACATTACGTACTAATTTACCCATATTGGGTTCGCGTCTTATTTTAAGTTGGGCATTACTTTTAGAAATGAAAGTGAATGAAACTAGTAATAGTAGCAGTAATGTGGTATAGCTTTTTCGAGTAATAGTCAAAACAAATAAATTTTATTAGTTACAATATAGTAAATTTAGATTGTTTTTAACTATTTGCGTTTAATTCCATTTTTTCGGCGAAATGCGCGCAATAATCTCGGAGATCTTCTACAATGTTCTTTTCGCCGGTAGCTTTTAAAAAACTATCACTCATGGTCATGAGTGTTTCATAGAAAAATCGTTTCATTTCATCTACTGGCATATCTTTGGTCCAAAGGTCTAAGCGCAACGAATTTTGATATTGTTGATCCCATAAAGCCAATATCATAGATTTACATGGTAATTCCTGAGTGTTTTCTGAATCTGAAGAATACCATAAGATGCTTTCTGGTAAATTTTTGTCGTCTAAAGAAACGGTAATTTTGATTTCTGCTGTTTTCATGCGTATGCGATTATTTAATTTTTTTATCCCAGTTTTTCCCTTTTTTACGAAGGGTCTTTTTAGTTTTATCGTCGGTGCTGCTTTTGGTTTTACTTTTAGCATTTCCTTTGTTTAGCTGTTGCTCTTTTTGCTTGGCTAACTTTTTCTTTTCCTCTGCCGAAGGCCTTTTAAATTTCTTTTCATGAAAAGAACCTTTAAAGGTAGGGTCTTCTTTGCGTTTATGTTCGTCTATTTCGCGGGCAATGGCCTGTTTTTCGTTAAAAGAGGTTTCTGCAAAAATCACTCCTTCAGGAATGGGCAATACCGGTATTTTTTGTCGAATGAGTTTTTCAATTTTTGCTAAATGCAAAGTTTCTGATTCGTTGCTAAAGGTAATGGATACGCCTAGCTTTTCTGCTCTACCCGTTCTGCCAATGCGGTGTACGTAATCTTCGTATATCAAAGGCACATCAAA
>CANJWU010000044.1 GCA_947478655.1 Sphingobacteriales bacterium
GTAGCTCCTATTAAAAACGAAATAAATAGCAATACATAAGCAAGCATACTTTTTTTTACAAAAGCAAGTGGGATGTTTTTTAAAACAAAAACTAAGGATAAAAAATAAATTGGTAAAAAATAGCGATGTCCAACTAAGCCATCTGCAAATAGTGTATTGGCGGCAAATACTAAAATAAATACCGCAATGGGGATGATCCATTTTAAATTAGATTGATTTGCCAATTTAAATAATAGGAATAATGCTAGCAACCAAACAGTGATGCGACCAAAATCTAGCAGTCTCCAAATAAAAAGTATTGCATTTTTTAGCATTTGAGCTAAGGACACTTGTTGAAATGAACTTGCCCAGGGAGAATCTGAATGAAAGCCAATCCAACCGGTATGTTGATAATGTAGCCATAACCAGGTGGCCGCTATGACTACCGAAGGCAAAAAGACTAAAGTAATGGTAAAAAAATAATGGAGATTAAATTTTCTTTGCGCTAAAATATCATTCAAAATAATGGCGCAAAAACTTGCAAATAAAACCATCATTCCCCTTAAAGAAATTAACCCTAAAGGAATTAAAACAAGCGCAAGCGTTTTATATTTTTTATTTAAATATAAATTAATACCCGTAATAAAAATGGACATTAAAACAATGTCGGGCGAAACTAAAGTGGCTTGTGCCAATAAAGTTGGTTCTAGGAATACCAACAAAGAACTAAACAAAAGGGCATAACCATTTAACCAACGACTCAATAACTGGGGAACTTGGTAGGCAATGAGGAGTAAAAATGGCAACATAGCTACATGCGAAACCAATAATGATTTACCGAACAGCAACCAAGCAAAAGCAATATATATACCAAACAGCGGCGGATGTCCGCTATCTAAATAATTAGGAAGGTATATGGTTTGGAAATGGTTTGCTAAAAAAAAATGCGGGTGTCGTGATGCAAATTGCACCATATCTCCAAAAAATATATTGGATCGACAAAAAAAGGTTAGCAGAACATATAGTAATGCTAAAACATAAAAAACATTATTTTTAGATAATGTCATCTTAACTAGAATGATCTGAAACAATAACCCATTTACCTTTTACTTTTTTAAATAGCAATGTAAAATACCCTTTTAATTCGTCTTTTGTTCGAGTAAGTTTCCATGAACCACTAACATACGCAAAGTTTTTATGCAATAATGTTATTTTTAAATTGGCAAAATCTAAATAGCCCATTGCATTTAAATCAGGATATGATTTCTTATAATTTGCTAAGGTATTATCCCAACCATATTTTGGTCCATTCTTTCCAATAAAAACCAAAGAATCGGAATGCCAATAACCCTCCATATAAGTTTTTAAATCACCCTGATTCCACGCAATTCTCTGATCTTCTAAAACCTTCCTAATAGATTGGCGAGCATCTTGGGCCTGAAGCGAATTAAAACTAAACAACAAAACAAAGCTCAAGAAAAAAGTAAAAGATTTAACATTACGCATGGCAATACAATTGATATATTGTAAATTTAGCATTCCAAATACTTAAAGCAAAACAAAAGTATTATTTCGTTAAAATAAATGGAGAATAGAATTTTTGGCTTACTGATTGTCTCTGTTTTTTTAATAGGTGTAGACCTTTACGTTTTACAGGCAATCAAAACAACCTTACCCAAATTTCGCACAAAACGCAATAACAATATTCAAATAGTTTATTGGCTACTAGTTGTGCTTACATTAGCTGGTGTTTTTATAGGAATTTATTTTTCGATTAATAGAGGATTAAGAACATTTTTATTTGTTTGGTTTTTCATTCATTATTTTAGCAAGTTATTTATTGTTCCCTTTTTATTAATAGATGATATTAAAAGACTTACAACCTGGATTTTTAACAAAAGAAATAAAGAAATAATCATCGCGCCAAACAATGCGCAAACCGCAGCAAGTAATACCATACCGAGGTCAGAATTTTTAAGTAAAGCTGGTATTTTAATGGCCGGCTTACCCTTTGTGGGATTGAACTTCGGGATTTTATCTAATAATGTATATGATTATAAAATCAAAAGAAAAAAAATATTCATTGACAATTTGCCTCTTGCATTTGATGGCATAACCATTGGCCAAATTTCAGATATACATGCCGGAAGTTTTGATAATAAAATAGCCGTACAAGGTGGCGTTGATTTGTTAAATGCCGAAAAATGTGATGTCATTTTCTTTACTGGAGATTTAGTCAACGATCAAACAAAAGAGATGTCGGACTATATGAATGTATTCGATAAAGTAAAAGCACCAATGGGTGTTTATTCCATATTTGGAAACCATGATTATGGAGATTATAAAAAATGGCCAAGTGAATTAGCGAAAAAACAAAACTTAAAAGATTTAGTAAAAGTACATGAACGCTTGGGTTGGAATTTATTAAGAAACGAACATAGACACCTTAACATTGGATCAGAATCTATTGCACTCATTGGTATAGAAAACTGGAGCTCCTCTAGTAGATTCCCCAAAAAAGGCAGGTTAGATCTTGCTAGCAAAGGACTCCAAGCAAACGAAATTCAATTATTACTATCTCACGACCCTAGCCATTGGCGCGCGCAGGTAATTAAAGATTATCCGAATATTGATATGATGTTTGCAGGACATACACATGGAATGCAACTGGGCTTTGAATTTGGAGATTATCAATGGAGCCCTTCACAATATATTTATCCCGAATGGTCTGGATTGTACCAACAAGCACATCAAAAATTATATGTAAATGTTGGATATGGATTTTTGGGTTATCCAGGCAGAATAGGCATTTTACCAGAGATTACCATTTTTGAATTAAAAAGAGCCTAGCAATGACGAGCGAAAGCCTCTTAAATCATTTAAAAAAGTATAAAATAATAATTGCCATTGCAGCAC
This sequence comes from Sphingobacteriales bacterium, assembly GCA_947478655.1. Next base: position 2,896 of record CANJWU010000044.1, read on the forward strand.
TAGCACAAACTTGCTTAAGCTACCTGCTTTTCCATATTCCAATTAATCCCTACCTATTATTGTTTGTAACCATTGCAACCCCATTGAGCTATAACTTGGCCGAAAGCTTTTCGTATTCTTTAAACAAAGAAAAACTTTCTTTATTTACTATTGAAAAATTATTCTTTGCTTTCACATTTATATTCTTAATATACCTTGCATCACATTTGAGTAAAAATATAATTTGTCAATTTGCCATTGCAGCTATGATTGCTGTTGGATATAATTTGCCTCTTAAAACCAATAAAAACAATACATTCAGGCTTAGGCAAATAAAAGGTTTAAAGGTTTTTTTAATTGCATTTTGCTGGACATTTGTCACCGTATATATTCCAATTAATTTTTATTTCGTAAATAAAATTAGCTTAGCCATAGTATTAATCAATCACTTTTTATTTGTTGCTGTATTGAGTTTATTATTTGATATAAAAGATCTTCAAAAGGATAAAGCAAATTCCTTACACTCCATTCCTATTTTAATTGGAGAAAGGAGAGCCTATCAAATGATCCGATTCGTATTCGCATTCCTGTTCATGAGCACTTGCTTGCTATATGCTAATTTTGGAAAGTCAACTACCGCGGCTTTATTATTGCACATGCTCTTTAGCTATTTTGTGATTTTTAAATTTAAAAGTAGGCATCAAAATTTCTATTATACTGTTTTAATTGATGGCTTATTAATTAGTCAAGCTTTAGTTGTTTGGATTGCGAAAAATCTTTAATATTGTAAAACAAATATGAAAACAAAATCGATTATTTACAGCGCCTGCATTCTTTACAGTATAAGTATGTTGAATGCCTGCAAACCTGAAAGAAAAGACTCTATTAAAAGTTTAAAATGGATGCTTGGCAAATGGGAAAGCCAATCTGCAGATGGTGTGTTAATCGAAGAGTGGATAAAGTCAGACGACTCTACTTACATAGGGCATACAACGAATATTTCGAATGAAGGAGATACCACATTTGCAGAAATAGCAAATATTAAAGAAAGAGCTGGTACCATTACCTTTGAAGTGGCCATTAACGAAATTGATACGGCTGAATTTATAATGACACAAAATGATACTAGTAGCGTATTTGAAAATGAAGAGAACGACTATCCAAAAATGATCGTTTATCGAAAAAAGGGGAAAGATTCTTTATATGCAAAAATAGCTGGAGAAGTAGATGGCAGTAATTCTAAAGAAGAGTTTACCTATTCCAAAATCAAAAAGAAAAATAATATTTTCTAATTTATTCTACCACAAATTTATAGCCTAGCCCCCTAACCGTCTGAACAAACAAAGGCATTTCGGGATTAACCTCAATTTTTTTACGCAAGCGCACAATGTGCATATCTAATGTTCTTGTGTTCACATCAGAATTATAACCCCAAACAACCAACATCAATTCTTCTCTGTTAATTACTTTGTTTCTATTCTTTAAGAAATACAGCAATATCCTGTTTTCAAGAATAGTTAATTCTACTTTTTTCCCATCTCTCATTAATAAATGCGTATTAGGATGATGTTCCATATTAGCAAATTTAATCAGGTCTGTTTTTTCAGCATTGACAATATATTTCACCTTATTATTTAATAAGGCTATTAAAACTTCCATGTTAAATGGCTTGGTGATATAATCCGAAACACCAAAATGATATGCATCTATTTTATCGACATCTTGCGCCTTTGCACTGACCATAATGATAATGCCCGCATAATCGTGTTGTCTTAAAGCGGTACAAATTTCCATACCAGATTTACCAGGAAGCATCCAATCTAACAAAACAATATGTGGTTGCTCTTCTAGTATTAGTGCTTGCGCAGCATTTCCTTCAGCTGCTTCAATTACTTGAAAGCCTTCTTGAATTAATCTTTGCGCTATTAATAGACGCATATTTTCATCATCTTCGATGACCGCTATTTTAACTTGATTTATTTCCATAATTGTAATACAAAAGTAAAATATAAATGATTAGCTTTTTGTAACAAGCTCATTATAATTGATAGGTAAGGATACTATAAACTCCGAACCCAAACCAGATTCGCTCTTCACTTCAATATCTCCATCCAAAAAGTTGGCCACTTCTTTACAAAATGCCAAACCTATCCCAACACTGCCATTTTGATTGAACTGATTTTCGATACGATAGAATTTTTTGAAAACATTTCTTTGTTCGCTTTTTTCAATACCAATCCCTTTATCTATAAACCTAAAAACAAAATGCTGCTTTCTTTTTTCTACAATGATATTTAAATAGCGTTGTTGTGGATGCGAGTATTTATAAGCGTTGTCAAATAAGTTCTGAAATAAACTGATGAGTAAAACTTTGTCTGAGTAAATTACTTTTATATTGTTTAACTCAAATAAAACCTGAAAATCTGGATATTTGAGCTGATAGGATTCTTTGAACTCCTGCAGTAATTGCTCCAAATCAATTGCTTGAATATTCACTTTTAAAGAACGGTTCTCTAATTGAGTTAGCGAGAGCAGCTTGTTCATCAAATCGTTCAACTTGTCTGCTTCTTCATCTAAAATTCTAACATATAAATCTTTTTCCTTTGTGGTTAATTCGGATTTAGATTGCATATTGTTTGCCGCAATTTTAATGACACTTACCGGCGTTTTAAATTCATGTGTTAAATTATTTAAAAAATCATATTGTAACTTAAATAGTTTTGAATTGATACTTAAGTTTCGATAAATTAATATGGCAATTACTAACATGATGATATAAAATGCCGAAATGCCAATAGCTATTGGAGCAAACAACATGCTCACCCGTTTAGTAAAAAAGGATTTGGAAGAAATAAAATATAGCTGATAACCAGAAAAGGCACCTGACAAAGCGATACTCGTAGTTAAATAATGTTTGTCATTTAGGAGCGAATCGTAAGTAACGGGCTTTACATAAATATGCTCATATAAACTTGGACTGTTATTAATAATGGGTAATCGCTCTGGATCGATATCAAAACTCAACATATCTTGATCGAAAGAAACAGCGATTGGCACATCTAGCTTGCTAATGGTTTGATAAATCTTAATATCTGCGGCAGAAGGTACATTGATAAAAGAAATTTGTTTGTCATTAAAAGTATAAAATGATTTAAATATTTGATCAGTGCTAATCGGTATCGTAGAATCATAATTACTAATAAATTCGGCATACTTTAAAACACATTTAGTAAAGTTGTTTGCATCTTTTCCGCTAAATGTGCCAAATTTATTTTTGCTAAATAAGCATTTAGCAAATGCAGGATTGGCATGGTCTATTCGATACACTGCATTTACACCTATCGCTAATTTCTCTTGTTTGAAGCCATCTTCAATAGGCATGTTGCCAACATTAATATCATAAAATGTGATCGATTTAATAAAAGAATCTGTCTTGAAAAAATTTGCAGAAAGTTTTAAAATAGACGATTCATTCAAAAATCCATGGTGAATAGAAATTTTGGGGATTTGATTAAAAACCAAATGATTATAAGGCTTGAGCGTTTCTTCTAAAACTTCTACCTTATTGGTTGCAAATTGTGACTCTACTACTTTTTTGGTAAAATTATAACCAAAAAAAAGTGCTATCAAAAAAGTAATAGTAAGCACTACCATAAAAACTGGAATCAATGCAAAGTTTCTTTTATAGGCGTTATTACTTTGGGGCATCTTTTATTTAAAGCTTAAGGGTAAATAAAACATAAAACTATCATTAGATATTGATAAATCTATTACATTTTTCATAAATTAGCCATCATGAAAAATTGGCACTTGCTATTTGTTTCCATATTAATTTTGCTTTCTAGCAATGCCATTTGTCAAGGACAAACCAACGAAAAGCTTGCAGCACAATACCTGTCTAATGGTGAAACAGATAAAGCTGTAATTCTTTTAGAACAAATATACTTAAAAGACCTTTCGAATGAGCAAAATTATCGCTCCTATGTAAACTCATTGTTACAAATAAAGCAATTTGAAAAAGCCGAAAAAGTCATCAAAAAAAGACCTAGGAAATTTTATCCGCAAGCTATTTATCATTTCGATTTAGGAAATTTATTGTTAAAACAAGGCGAAAACAATAAAGCAGCTAAAGAATTTGAAAAATCAATTACAGCAGTCGATGATAATATGGCCAATGCGACGCTCATTATTGCTAATTTATTTGAAATAAATGAATTAGATTTTATAAAAAAACTCATCGCGAATCAGCGTTTAAAAAACAACAATCCCAGTTTATTTTTCAATGAACTCAGCAAAGTTAATTTTATTCAAAATAATAAATCTGCCATCATCGAAGAACAATTAGATTTTGTTCAAGCAGGTTTAATTTCTATACAACAAGCCCAAAATGCTTTCAGTGATTACCTCACAGAACAAAATGAATTACAATTACTCAGAAATGTATTACTCAAAAAATCACAGCTCAACCCTAATTTTGGATTTTATAACGAACTGCTTAGTTGGGTTTATATTCAGTTAAAAGATTATGAAGCAGGATTAACACAAAACATTGCATTGGATCGAATCAAAAGAGCGGAAGGAGAAACCATTTTAAACTATGCAGCAATATGTAAAGAAAATGGCGCATTCGATGTGGCCATCAAAGCCTATCAATATATTATTACCCAGGCAATAGACAATGAATATTTGGCTAAAGCTAAACTTGATTTATTGCTTACACAAAAATCCAAAGCAATTACTTTAAACCAAAACCCTCAAGCACTTTTAGCACTTAAACCCCTGTTTGAAAATTATATTCAATTAAATGATGGAGGGAATAACGCGGCAATGGCAAGAAAGGCTTACGCAGAATTATTGGCCTATCAATTACAAGAGCCTAATTTAGCGACTAGCGTGTTAGAAAAAATAATAGAAGACCAAATTGGCAAAGCCAATTTCATCAATGAATGTAAATTAGTTTTAGGTGATGTTTATTTAATGACGGGTGAAATTTGGGAAGCAGCTTTATTATATGGACAAGTTGATAAAGCCAATAAAGACGAGCCTATTGGACAATTAGCTAAATTTAAGAACGCGCAATTAGCCTATTATACTTCCGAATTTGAATGGGCAAAATCACAACTAGATATTTTAAAATCTTCTACCTCTCAA
>CANJWU010000045.1 GCA_947478655.1 Sphingobacteriales bacterium
GTGGCAATGGAATTTAGGGCTAGTGCAGAAGACATTGCACGCATGAGTCATGCGCATCCAACGTATACCGAAGTATTCAAAGAAGCTTGTTTAGCTGCAACAGCAAATCGCGCAATACATATTTAATTTTTCAATATGCAAATTCAAGAAAATATTTCCTTACTTCCTTTCAATACTTTTAGAATTGCTGTAAATGCGAAATATTTTGTGGAGGTAAAAACGATAGTTGAATTACAATCTGTTTTGGCCTCAGACATTTGCAAAAAAAATGAATTATTGGTTTTAGGTGGCGGTAGCAATTTATTGTTGACCAAAGATTTCGATGGCTTAGTTATTCGTTTAGGTATTAAAGGAATTACCGTATGTGAGCAAGATGGCGAAGTGTTTGTAGAAGCAGGCGCAGCAGAGGTTTGGAACGATTTTGTATTATATTGTGTGGCTCAAAATTTTGCGGGTTTAGAAAATTTAACTTTAATTCCGGGTACCGTTGGCGCATCGCCAGTACAAAATATTGGCGCTTATGGTGTAGAAATTAAAGATACCTTTCATTCTTTATTGGCCGTTGAAATTGCAACTGGAGAAGTAAAAGTTTTCGATCAAGCTGCTTGCAAATTTGATTACCGCGAAAGTATTTTTAAGTCTGAATTAAAAAATAAATACATCATCGCATCCGTTGTTTTTAAGTTGCAAAAAAATGCAGTATTAAAATTAAGTTATGGAGCTATACAAGAAGAGTTAAAAAATCGCGGAATTATTAATCCAAGCATCAAAGATGTGAGCGATGTAGTAGCCGCTATTCGCGTAGCAAAATTACCAGACCCTAGTACGATTGGTAATTCAGGTTCTTTCTTTAAAAATCCAGTAGTGAGTGCTGCTGTTTTTCAACAACTCCTATTACAATTTCCTGCCATAGTTCATTTCCCATTAACAGATGGACAAGAAAAATTAGCAGCCGGATGGTTAATAGAACAATGCGGATGGAAAGGCAAACAAATTGGCAATGCAGGAACCTGGAAAAACCAGGCATTGGTATTGGTTAATTGTGGGGGAGCCAGTGGCAAAGAGATCTATGACTTTTCCGAACTAATTATTCAATCGGTCAAAGCCAAATTTGGGGTAGTATTGGCTCGCGAAGTCAATATTCATTAAAATTTGAGCAAAAAAAAGCCCCGCATTAAGCAGGGCTGGAATAAAGTCTTTAAGTATATTAAGCTAACTTAACGTCTACTGCATTTAAACCTTTTTTTCCTTCTTTCAGTTCGAAAGTTACTTCGTCATTTTCTCTGATCTCATCGATCAAACCAGAAACGTGTACAAAGTACTCTTTTCCTGTTCCTTCTTCTTTAATAAATCCGAACCCTTTTGAGTCGTTGAAGAATTTTACTGTTCCGTTATTCATGATATTTTTTAATAAAAATTTAATGTCACAAAGATACCATAATTAAATTAGAAATCCCTTTTATTTTCTTTATTGAAAGATAAAGCCCACAAAACTAGGTTTAAATAGTATTGTGGGCTGTTAATATATTTTCGCCTTAGCGCTTTTTTTACGCAAAAATCGAATCTTCGTCGACCATTTGCTTAGGAATATTTCTTTCGTATGGCTTTAAGTTTGCTTTTAATAGCTTTCTTGCCACATGAATTCTGGTTTTAACGGTGCCAATCGGGATATTTAAATAATCAGCTATTTCGTGGTATTTATAACCTTCGAAATACATATTGAAAGGAATTTTGTAATCATCGTTTAAATGATTCAAGGCTCTTTGAATGTCTTGCATCACAAATTTACCCGTTGCATCATTGTTTGTAGCACTAAAGTACAGGTTTGCAGAACTAATCTCGTCAGATTGCGTCACCATGGTGTTGATTTTGGTAATCCTACGATAGTTATTGATGAAGGTGTTCTTCATGATGGTATATAACCAACCTTTAAGGTTGGTGCCTTCTGCAAACTTATTGTAGTAGGTGATGGCTTTGAGCATGGTATCTTGAACCAAGTCGTCTGCATCATCCGCATCATGCGTAAAATGATAGGCATATGTTCTAAGAGAACTGCTTTGTTTAATCACTAAAGAATCGAATTCTTGCTTATTCATGATGGTTATTTTATAACCAAATGTAAGCAGGACATTTATCAATCCCAAGTTTTGTTTAACTTATTTTACATTTTATTTCTACAAGATGTTTAAACATGTAAAAAAGCACGATTTTGGATCAAATTCGAAGGTTTTTTAAAAACCGGTAAATTAGGATTGTGCTAGGTAATTCAAAGTTTCTTTTGCTGCCACTTGACCAGAAATAATACTTGGAGGAACTCCAGGGCCTGGAACAGTTAATTGACCGGTATAAAAGAGGTTCTTTAATTTTTTAGAACGCATTTTTGGTTTTAGAAAAGCAGTTTGCCAAAGCGTATTAGCTAATCCATAAGCGTTGCCTTTATGCGAATGATAATCTTTTACAAAATCATTCATCGCATAGCTTCTTTTAAATAAAATTGCATCGCTGATATTTTCGCCTGTTATTTTTTCGAACCTTTCACAAATCATCTGAAAATATTTTTCTCTCATTTCTTCCGAATCATTTAATCCTGGAGCAAGCGGAATTAAGAAGAATAAATTTTCTCCATTTTCTGTTGCACATGCTGGATCTGTAATGGATGCTGCACTAGCATAGAATAACGGTTTTTTTGGCCAACTGGGTTTGGTATAAATTTCAAAAGCGTGCTCGTCAAATGGTGCGTCGAAAAATAAATTATGATGGATTATATTTTTTAATTTTTTATTTAACCCAATATAAAATAGTAAACTCGATGGTGAAAATGTTTTTTCATCCCAATATTTTTCGGAATAGTTCGCTACATTTTTATCCAATAATTTTAAATCCGTATGCGCGTAATCAGCGCCCGAAACTACTGCATCTACTGTATATTCCGATTGATTACTGATTACTTTTACCGCTTTACCGCTTTGCGTTTCAATGTGTATAATTTCTTCGTTCAAATGAATATGAACACCTTGCTCAATGGCCACTTGGGTCATTGCTTTGACAATTTCGTGCATACCACCTTTAGGAAACCAAGTACCCAAAACTAAATCTGCATAATTCATTAAGCTATATAATCCTGGCGTATTTTGCGGAGTAGCTCCTAAAAACAAAACGGGAAATTCGAGTAATTGAATTAATTTTTTGTTGGTAAATAGTGCACGAACCTCGTTACTTACCGAACCAAACATGTTAATTTTAAAAATAGATTTTAAAATTCGGATGTCAAAAAACTCTGTTATCGAATCGGATGGTTTCCAAACAAATTCGTTCATGCCCGTTTTATATTTAAATTCGGCAACCGACAAGAATTTTTTTAATTTTTCTCCGCTTCCTTTTTCTATGCTTTCAAATAAATTCAATAACTCCTGAAAATCTGATGGAACATCTATAAAATCATGCGCTCCAAAATATACCCGATAAGATGGACTCAATCTTTTTAATTCGTAAAAATCTGCAGTTGTTTTGCCAAATTCCTTGAAGAAATTATCGAAAACTTCGGGCATCCAGTACCAACTAGGCCCCATGTCGAATGTAAAGCCATCTTTTTCCCAAATTCTCGCTCTTCCTCCAGTTTGGTCGTTTTTTTCAATTAAATGTACCTCATGCCCTGCCTGTGCTAGTTTTGCGGCTGCAGCCATTCCCGCAAAACCGGCCCCAATCACTACTATTTTTTTTGAATCTTTCATTTAGATATGCCTTATAATGATAGCGTTACGATAATATACAAAATTATACTAATTTTAATTTCTTATAAAGGAAACCAAAATAACTTTTTTATGTTTTCTTTTTAATGATAATAATATGATGGAGCTGTATAATTCTACTTGTTTTGAGTGTAGCAAATTAATCACACATCGCTATAGTACATCTTTTAGCATAGGCATTAAAGCTTTTGCCAAGCCATTGCGTGCACCAATATATGCAATATATGGTTTTGTTAGGTATGCAGACGAGATCGTAGATACCTTTCATGGACTTGATAAAGTAAATTTATTAGCAGATTTTAAACAACAAAGCTATAAGGCTATACAAGATCGCATTAGTTTAAATCCGGTCATACATTGTTTTCAAACGGTGGTCAATCAATATCAAATTCCATTAGATTTAATCGAAGCATTTTTCGAAAGCATGGAAATGGATTTAACAGATCAAACATACGATCAAGCAGCATACGAAAAATATATTTATGGTTCTGCCGAAGTAATAGGTCTTATGTGTTTGATGGTTTTTTGTGATGGAAATAAAAGTGAATACGAAAAATTAAAACCAGCGGCAAGTAAATTAGGCGCAGCATTTCAGAAAATTAATTTTCTAAGAGATATTCAATCAGATTTTCAAGAAAGAGGCCGAACCTATTTCCCTGGAATAAATTTTATGCATTTTTCTAATGCAGATAAAAGAGCAATAGAACAAGATATACAGGCAGATTTTAATGCGGGATTGCTTGGCATTCAACAACTAGCTAGCACAAGTAGGTTAGGGGTATACATTGCTTATCAGTACTATACCGAATTATTCGATAAAATAAAAAACGTAGATGCGAATGTAATTGCCAACGCTCGCATTAGGGTTACAGATAGCAAAAAGCTTTATTTATTATTTCAGTCAATGATTAAAAATAAATTGGATAGTATTAATTAGTGAGCCAAATGAAAAAAATATTTTTAATTTTCATATGCTTAATTTATACATTTTTATTGCATGCCAACGGAAACATTGAACTTGCAAGAAAAGAATTTAAGAAAGCAGTATATAGCGCTAAAGTAAACAACGAAGTTTATCAAGTATTAGTAAGTGATAAAAAACAAGATCCACTTACGCAAGCTTATGTAGCTTATTTTACTGCATTAAAGGCAAGACATGTGGTAAACCCATACGAAAAAATAACTTATGTGCGTAGTTTTGATCAGGCTATCAAAAAAGCAGTTGCATTAGCACCAGATAATTTCGAAATTAGGTTTTTACGTTTTTCTGTACAAGATAAATTGCCAACTTACCTTGGCTATAGTAAAGAGTTAGCAGTCGATAAGAAAATGATCTTGCAACAAATTCAATCGCAGAAGGTAGATGTACCGGTTACTTTTAAAAAAGATATGAAAGCTGTTTTATTGAATTCAAAAACGCTTAGTATAGCTGAAAAAAAAATTATTGAAAAAATATAATGGAGAAGTATTATTATTTATTAATCGACTTTTTTACAATCTTAGTGCCGTTTCTGTACTCATTTGATAAAAGAGCTTATTACTATAAATGGTGGCCAAAACTATTTCCTGCATTGCTTTTTGGAGGAATTCCATTTTTAATATGGGATCATTATTTTACTGTAAAAGGGGTTTGGAGTTTCAACGATAAATATATTACGGGTATTAAATTATTTGAGTTACCATTAGAAGAAATTTTATTTTTTATAGTGGTTCCTTATGCATGCTTATTTATTTATGCTTGCATGAAATATTATTTTCCTAAAGCCGAAAATTTTAAATGGACAAAATCTGTTTGGTTGATTGTTGCTATTTTTTCTGCCGGAATGGTGGCTTTTTATTATGAGCAAATTTACACCTTGGTTACTTTTTCGCTTTTAGTATTAATAACAACCTATTTTTACCTCAATCCTAAAAAATGGCATGGCTATTTTTTATTAGCCTATTTATTTTCATTGATTCCATTCTTTATGGTCAATGGTTTACTGACAAGCATTCCTATTGTCTTATACAACGACTTAGAGAACGTTGGTTTTCGATGGGGAACCATTCCCTTCGAAGATTCTTTTTATGCTTTAGCCCTGCTCATGTTGAATGTGGTCGTGTTGGAGCGCAAAAGTAATTAACATTTTTTAATGTTGAATTAAAATTCGTTGATAGCGAACAAAGTCTTTATTTTTCGTTATTAAGGTGTAAATCCCTTCAGGTAAATTTTCGGTGTAGATGTTTTTTAAATTTGTTTTTAAAACGCAATTCCCTAATAAATCAACAATGAAAAATTCATTATTGATTTCATTGCATTCAATGGTTATGAATTGATTGGCAGGATTTGGGTAAGCAAGAATTTTATGAATGGAGTTATCCACTCCTGTGCTTTTTTTGATGCTATACGAATAAGCCACCGTATTATTTTTTCTCGAAGTGTTTTCTTCATTTGGCAAATAGGTTTTTATATAATCAACCTTGGCGCTATCTGCACCTATGCTAACCGATAAATATCCTCTATTGCTTAAAAATACACCATTTTTATAACCGTATGATGCTGGTAAATTGTTGCTTGTGATATTCTTAGCAGAGGGCTGAGGAACTTCTTGATAAATTACACCATCTTTTTCTTGTTTACCAAAGAAATGATCGTGGCCATGGAAAAATATATTTACATGATGGTCCACCATTAATTGATGTATAGATGCTCCCCAATTTGGCCTGTTGGTATTGAATCCGAAAGTACTATCTAAATTATAACCACCATTTTCGTATAAATGTGCATACTCAGTTCCGCCTCTGCCTTCATTTCCATTACCTCCAACCAATTGATGAGAGAATACAAACTTATATGTTGCATTGCTCATGCTTAGCGTATTTTTGAACCAATCATATTGTTCTTTACCTAAAGTCCATCCCCATCCAGGTTTTTTCTTAGTATACCAGTATGGATCAATAACTACAAACAAAGTGTTCCCCCATTCCCAGGCATAATAGTTTTTTCTAAGGCCAATATTCTTTTCGGGAATATTATTTCCAGTATAAAAATTATTTGGCGAAGGGTTTGGAAAATATAAATTTCTAGTATTTGCAGACATGGTACTTAGGCTATTGATGCCTGTATCATTGGTTCTCCAGCCTAATTCTCCTTCGTGGTTTCCAAGTACTAAATACAATGGAGTAGAAGGGCATGCTTCATTAAAATAATTTCGAAATAATAAATGCCTTGCAGTAACTTCGGTTTGATTAATAACAGGTAATTTTTCCGACATGAAATTATCGCCTAAGTCTATTAAAAAATCGTGTTTATTAGCAAGCATGTTTTGTAGTGTGAGCGCATAAGATGCATAAATAGTATTGGTATCTAAATGTGGATCTGCTTCTACTGCAAAACTAAAGGTTTCATTAATACTTCTATTTGTTCTAAAATGATTGATATTACTATAATACGTTTGACCGGGAATATTATATAATTTATATTTTAATCGATAAAAATATTCGGTATAGGCATTCAATCCAGTAAGGTCTATTTCAATTGGGGTATCTAATTTTGTAATGAAAGTAGCACTGGTATTAATAAGATTTGAAATACTTGGACCGTATTCAACACTTACCTCTACTGGCAAGCTAAATAAGGCACTTATAGTAATGCCGCTGTTTGTAGGCTTTCCGAGTACAATTGTATAAGATTGTGCAAATGCAAAAAGCATTTGAAAAGTCAAAATTAAACTTAAGCTTATCTTTTTCATTTATTTTTGAATGCTAACTTTTTTAATAAATTCGAATTGATTTGTTTTTATTTTTAAAATATAAATTCCGTTTTCTAAATCTAATGTGTTAATGGAATTCCCAATGCCACTTAATAATTTTTCGCCAAATAAATTATATAAATTCCAATTTTTAATCAAATCGCTACTTTGAATTGTTAAATTATTTTTAGCAGGGTTTGGATAAATACTTGGAACATTTTTTAACGATTGGTTGATATTTGTATTGGCAGCATGTACGGTATAACTAAATGCAACCTCGCCGTTTTTGTGTTGGCCTGTTATAGTATCTGCAGGCAAATAAGCTCTTACATAATCAACTTTTACTTCTTGTGCAGAAACGCTTACTCTTATATGACCTGTGCCGTCTAAGGTATCTGACGTGTATGCATTCGCGTTGGCTAATTTTCCAATTTGATAAGTGGAGTCACTTGGCATAGGAACTGCTTGGTAGGTAATACCATCTAGTACTTCATGTGCAAAAACATGGTCATGCCCTTGAAAAAAAATA
>CANJWU010000046.1 GCA_947478655.1 Sphingobacteriales bacterium
GAAACAACTCATCCCAAACCTAAGCATAGTGCCGGGTAGAGGGCAAGTGCTCATTACCAAACCCATTCAAAATATAAAATTTAATAGTACATTCCATTATCAAAAGGGTTATTTTTATTTTAGAAATATTGACAATAGAATTTTAATTGGTGGCGGGCGAAATTTATTTTTTGAACAAGAAGAAAGCACCGAAATGCACAATACAGAAAATATTTTAAGCAGTTTAAAAACTTTATTATCGGATAAAATTTGCCCCGATCAACCTATCGAAATTGATTATGCTTGGTCGGGTATTATGGCATTTGGCGAACAACTGCAACCCATTATCGAAAAAATTGCCGAAGGTGTATTTGTTGCGGTAAGGTGTAATGGTATGGGTATTGCAATGGGAAGTAAAACCGGCGAAAGCCTTGCCAAACTTGCCCTTGCGGCCGATTAAAATGGAATAAATTAAATACCAAACAATGTTTATCTTTAAAAAATGAAACAGCTACTTGTTATTTTACTTGTTTTTTTTAGTGCATGTGCCGTTCAAAAATCACCGGTTAAAAACTATTCTTTTGATGTGCTTAGTGTGTCTAGGGCTGGCGGTTTTACAGGCAATGTAAGCGGCTACTCGATAGATAGAAATGGAGAAATTTCTTTGATTTATCAATTCAAAGGCAAGCCAGCACAACAACAATTTTTTAGACAAACCACTTTAGATTCTGTACAAATGTTATTCGATAAAGTAGAACAAACTGGCATCAATCAAATGACACATCACGAAAACGGAAACATGACTTTACAAATTGCTTTTCAAAAGGCTGGAGACATTCATGCTATTAGCTTTATAGAAGCCAAAGACACCGCAAAAAAATTCAGTCCAATTTATTATGAAATCAGGGATTTTGCCGCTGGCAGAGGCAAAATCAAATAACAAAACATAGCCAACTGATTAATAGCAATTTAAAACAAAAACACAAGCTGGTTGTTAAATTCTTCGTGGGGTTTAACCACTAATTAGAATCAATCTAAATATTTTTATCATTCAAATGACCCAACCTTATTAAATACATTTGCAACACAAAATCACGCATTCGATTATGAGTAATTCTTCATCTATGTTTAAGTCTTCCCTAGGAAAAAAATTGGTAATGGGAATTACCGGATTATTCCTTATTAGTTTTTTAATGGTTCATTGTTTTTTGAATTCGCTCATCTTTATAAATGATGGCGGAGAAACCTTTAATCTTGGCGCAGAATTTATGGCCAAGAATTGGTTGATTAGAGCAATGGAAATTGTATTGTTTGGTGGTTTGCTTTGGCACATTATTCAAGCAGCCATCTTAACTCGTCAAAATAATAAAGCAAGACCAGTTGCTTATGCTGCGAGTAATCCATCTGCAAATAGTAAATGGTACAGCCGTTCAATGGGTTTACTAGGCACCATTTTATTAATCTTTTTGATTATACATTTACGCCACTTTTGGGTAGTAAGTAGATTCACAGACGAAATTACCAGTGGCAGAGAAACATTATTCAATGAAATGAAAGAAGTGTTCTCGCAATTGTGGGTGGTTGTCTTGTATTGTTTAGCCATGGTTTCATTAGGTTATCACTTGTTGCATGGATTTAAATCGGCATTTCAAACATTAGGTTGGAACCATGTTAAATACAATGCAATAATCGAAAAAACAGGCATGATTATTTCCATAGTATTACCTGTTTTGTTTGCAGCAATGCCTATTGCAATTTACATGGGGTTAATTAAATAAGTTAAAAATTAAGATTGTTTATATATGTCAATACTTGATGCAAAAATTCCGGAAGGAACATTAGAACAAAAATGGACCAAGTTTCGTTCTTCGGTTCCATTAGTGAATCCGGCGAACAAAAGAAATTTAGAAGTGATTGTGGTAGGCTCTGGCTTAGCAGGTGCTTCGGCTGCAGCTTCGCTGGCAGAATTAGGTTATAAAGTAAAAGTTTTTTGTTTCCAAGATTCTCCTCGTCGTGCACATTCTATTGCCGCACAAGGTGGAATTAACGCTGCCAAAAATTACCAAAATGATGGCGACTCTGTATACAGATTATTTTACGATACCATTAAAGGAGGAGATTACCGTGCAAGAGAAGCAAACGTTTATCGTTTAGCAGAAGTAAGTTCGGGCATCATAGACCAATGCGTAGCGCAAGGTGTTCCCTTTGCAAGAGAATACGGTGGAATGCTATCTAACAGATCGTTTGGTGGCACGCAAGTACAAAGAACTTTTTATGCAGCAGGTCAAACAGGACAACAATTATTATTGGGTGCCTACTCTGCTTTAGAAAGACAAATTGGAATGGGTGCAGTAAAAATGTATTCACGCCACGAAATGTTAGAAACAGTAACCATTGATGGAAAATGTCGCGGTATAATTGCACGCGATTTAACCACAGGAAAACTAGAAAGACATTTTGGCCATGCGGTATTATTGTGTACCGGTGGTTATGGAAACGTATTTTATTTATCGACCAATGCCATGGGATCTAACGTAACTGCGGCTTGGAAGGCACATAAAAAAGGAGCACATTTTGCAAATCCTTGCTTTACGCAAATTCATCCAACTTGTATTCCAGTTTCGGGCGACCATCAATCTAAATTAACATTGATGTCGGAATCCTTAAGAAACGATGGTAGAATTTGGGTTCCAAAAAAAGCGGGAGATACTAGAAAACCAATTGATATTCCTGAAGAAGAAAGAGATTATTATTTAGAAAGAAGATATCCTGCCTTTGGAAATTTAGTGCCCAGAGATGTGGCATCTAGAGCCGCTAAAGAGCGCTGCGATGCAGGCTTTGGCGTAGGTAATTCAAAAATGGCGGTGTATTTAGATTTTGCTTTTAACATGGATCGTTATGGTCACATTGAAGCTAGCAAAAAAGGTTTAGATAATCCAGATGCACATACTATTCGCGAATTAGGTAAAGGCGTAGTGAAAGAAAAATACGGCAATTTGTTTGATATGTATCAACAAATTACGGGCGAAAATCCATACGAAACACCGATGCGTATTTACCCAGCAGTACATTATACGATGGGTGGTTTATGGGTTGATTATAATTTAATGACAACCGTTCCAGGTTTATACGCTTTAGGAGAAGCAAACTTCTCTGACCATGGCGCTAATCGTTTGGGAGCATCTGCTTTAATGCAAGGTTTAGCCGATGGTTACTTTGTAATACCATATACCATTGGATCTTATTTGTCGAAAGAAATCAGTACTAAATCTATTGATACCAATCACGAAGCTTTTTCAGAAGCAGAAAAAGCGGTACAAGAAAAATTAAATAAATTTTTGGCTATCAAAGGCACCAAATCGGTAGATTATTTCCACAAGAAATTAGGAAAGATTATGTGGGATGAATGTGGAATGGCAAGAACCGAAGCGGGATTAAAAAAATCAATCGATGATATTCGTGCTTTACAAAAAGAATTTTGGTCGGATGTAATAGTGCCAGGTTCGGCAGATGAATTTAATCCAGAATTAGAAAAGGCAGGACGCGTAATCGACTTTTTAGAATTAGGCGAGTTGATGTGTATAGATGCTTTAGATAGAAACGAATCTTGTGGTGGGCATTTCCGTGAAGAGTTCCAAACCGAAGAGGGAGAAGCCTTGAGAGACGACGAAAAGTATGCATATGTTGCTGCTTGGGAATTCAAAGCACAAAATCAATTCGAATTACATAAAGAAGAGTTGAAATACGAAAACATTAAAATTGCACAGAGAAGTTATAAATAAGCATAAAAAATTATGAGCGGAAATATGAACCTTACACTGAAAGTGTGGCGTCAAAAAAATAAAAACGCCGAAGGCAAATTAGTTAACTATCAAGTGAAAGATATTTCACCAGACATGTCTTTTTTAGAAATGATCGATGTTTTAAACGAACAATTGATTGTAAAAGGAGATGAGCCAATTGCATTTGACCACGATTGTAGAGAAGGTATTTGTGGCATGTGTAGTTTATATATCAATGGCAGACCACATGGTCCTAAAGATAGAATTACTACCTGTCAATTACACATGCGCTCTTTCGAAGATGGCCAAACCATTACCATTGAGCCTTGGAGAGCAGCATCGTTCCCTATCGTAAAAGATTTAGTAGTAGATCGTTCTGCTTTTGATAGAATAATTGCATCTGGCGGTTATGTTTCTGTTAATACAGGAAATGCACAAGATGCCAATTCGCTTCCCATTGGAAAAGAAGATGCAGATCTTTCTTTTGCAGCAGCAGCTTGTATAGGTTGTGGCGCTTGCGTTGCAGCATGTAAAAATGCTTCGGCTATGTTATTTGTATCAGCAAAAGTTTCGCAACTGGCATTGTTACCGCAAGGACAGCCGGAGCGTTACCTACGTGTGCACAACATGGTTGCTAAAATGGACGAAGAAGGATTTGGAAATTGTACCAATACGGGGTCCTGCGAGGCCGAATGTCCAAAGGGAATATCCCTGAGCAATATAGCCCGAATGAATCGAGATTTTTTTGTAGCGGGAATCGCTTCAGATAATTAAAAAGAAGGCTCGTTTAACGAGCCTTTTTTTATTGCTTATATTTATCGACATTCAATCTTAATTATTTTTTTAAAAATTGGAATCTTCTTCAGAAATAGTTTTAGTAGAAAAATTAATTCACCAAACCAGCTTACCTGTTTTTTTAACAGGCAAAGCCGGCACGGGTAAAACTACTTTTTTAAAAAAATTAATTCAAAGCACTGCTAAGAATACCATTGTTGTTGCCCCAACCGGAATTGCTGCATTAAATGTAGGTGGGGTTACTATTCATTCGCAATTTCAAATACCCATTGGTGCCTATGTTCCAGCAGCAATAGCCTATTCCAAACATCCATTTTTTAGATTCGAATCGGAGAGCACCTTGCTTGGCAATTTTAGAATGAATGCCATTAAAAGAAAAGCTTTAAGAGAAGTAGAGTTATTAATAATAGATGAAGTGAGCATGTTGCGGGCAGATACCTTAGATGCTATTGATTTTATTTTAAGAAGCGTTAGAAAAAATTCGGCTGCATTTGGTGGCGTACAAGTATTATTTGTGGGCGATTTAATGCAGTTGCCTCCAATTTATCAAGAAAGTGATTGGCAAATTTTAAAAGACTATTATCCGAGCATGTATTTTTTCGACGCCAAGGCATTAAGAAATAATCCTCCGGTATATGTTGAATTAAAAAAAATACACCGCCAAAGCGATCCAATTTTTACCGACATATTAGCCAATTTGCGCAGCAATCAATTAACAGCAAGTGATGTAGCGATATTGAATCAAAGGGTAATCAAAGATTTTAATCCAAGCGCAAGCGAAGGGTATATTACACTCAGTACACACAACAAAACCGTCGAAGAAAAAAACACACAAGAACTAGCTTTAATTAACAGTAAGCCAGTTAGTTATAATGCAAAAATTACGGGCGAATTTCCGGAATCTATTTATCCTTGCGAAGCCAATTTGACTTTAAAAATTGGCGCACAGGTAATGTTTATTAAAAACGACACGCAACAGAATTTATATTTTAACGGCAAAATTGGTGTGGTTACTGCTTTGCATGCCGACGAAGTTTGGATTACTTGCGCTGCAAATGAAAAAATAAAATTAGCTTTTCAAGAATGGAAAAACATTCGATACATAGTAGAAGAAAGTAGCGGCAAACTGAACGAAGAAGTGATTGGCACGTTTACGCAATTACCCTTGCGATTAGCCTATGCTATTACGATTCATAAAAGCCAAGGCTTAACTTTTGAAAAAGCAATCATAGATATTAAAAAAGTTTTTGCATCGGGTCAAGCCTATGTAGCACTCTCTAGATTAACAAGTTTAAATGGCTTGGTATTGAGTTCGGCAATTGCTACAAACGGCATTGCCAGCGAGCCAGCGGTACTTCATTTTGAACAAGCAACTGCAGAAAACGCACTCTCTGAAAGCCAAATAGTACAGGCATCTTGGGAATATTTAGCCCAATTATTGCGTATCGCATTCGACTTTAATAAACACATTGCTAACTGGCGCACTTTAATAGAAAATCATGCAAAAGAATTTGTTGCTTTAAGTACTAATGATCAAGAAAAAATTACTGAATTTTCTAATGCATTAAATGATTTACAACAAGTGGCGGGTAATTTTCAAAAACAAATTTCGCCATTGTTTACGGCAAAAGAACTCGAAAAAATTGCAAGCAGATTAAACGACGCACAAATATATTTCGAAACCCATATTAAAAAAGCTTGCGATTATATTCAAGCAATTGAATTTGCAAAAGCAAAAAAACAAGTTTCTGTAAGCGAAACCTTACTCGATTTATTTCATCAATACCAACAAATTAACAAGTTTAGTTTTTTAACCAACAGCCTACTTTCTAATAAACCTTTTGATAGCCAGGCCTGGTCTGCTCAACAAGCAACGTATTGGTATAGCCTAAAAAAACCGGCTAAGAAGCCTAAAAACACAGAGAAAGAGCCAACGCACTTGCATACTTTTCGTTTAATTAAAGAAGGCAAAAGCCCCGAAGAAGTAGCAGAAATTAGAAATATGACCTTGGGCACCGTAAACACGCATCTTGCTAAATTAATAACCACGGGCGATTTATCTATTGAGCAAGTTATTTCAAAGCATCGATTAGATTATGTGATGGATGCCATTAAAAATTCCAAAGCCGAAAAGTTAAATGACATCAAATCAAAAGTAAAAGAAGATATTACTTACGATGAAATCAAATTAGTATTAGCGCATTTTAAAAATTTGCAATAGTTTTATTTAAGATTCAATTGAAAGTAATATCCCGTTTCGTCAAAAACCAAATCTTTGCTATTTGTATTTGCGTAAAATAAATCTTGCTCTTTTGTTTTAGGATAAATAATAACCGCTTTGCCTTTTACAAATATAGTAATGGGCATATCAAAATCTTTAGTCTCGCAATCCCAACTATAGCTTACATTTAAGCCACTTTCGCTCGTTTTTAATTGTACATTTAATTTGGCTAAACTAGCCACATTTAAGTATTGATGAAAAATAGCCGTCAAATCCATTTTTGATTTTTCGTTCATGAATGCAAGTACATCTAATGTAGAAATATTTTTACGCGCATATTTTTGTTGTAAACTTTTTACAATGTCCCACCAAATAGTATCGTTATGTATCACACTTCTTAAAGTATTTAAAAACAAGGCGCCTTTTGAATACATATCTCCTGCACCTTCTTGGTTAACGCCATAGGGACCAACAATGGTTTCTTTATTATCCACGCCTCTTTTTAAACCATTCAAATATTTATCTGCCGAGGCTTTTCCATACAAATCTTCTAAATATACCGCTTCTGCATATTGACCAAAGCCCTCGTGAATCCACATGTCGGCAATATCATAAGAGGTTAAAGAGTTGCCCCACCATTCATGCGCACTTTCGTGTATAATGATGTAATCAAATTTTTTGCCCTCGCCAGAACCTGACAAATCAAAGCCTCTGTAACCGTTTTTATAGCCATTACCATAAGCTACGCAGCTTTGGTGTTCCATGCCTAAATAAGGCGACTCTACTAGCTTATAGCCATCTTCGTAAAAGGCATAAGGACCAAATCTATTTTCAAAAATGGCTAGCATTGGTTTAACTTGTTCAAATTGTTTTTTAGCTTTTGCTTCGTTACTTTTTAACACCCAATAATCTAATGTTAAGCTTTGATTTTTTATTGGACTCACATAAGTGTCGGCAAAATGAACATAATTGCCTATGTTAAAAGTAACATCGTAATTATTAATAGGGTTCGCTACAAACCAATTGTATTGACTGTAACCATCGCTTTGTTTTATAACAGACCTTAAGCGCCCATTAGATATATTGAGCAATGGATCAGGACAAGTAATACTAATGAGCATGCTGTCTGGTTCATCACTTTGGTGATCTTTATTTGGCCACCAACAACTGGCACCAAAACCCTGACAGGCAACGGCTACCCATGGTTCCCC
>CANJWU010000047.1 GCA_947478655.1 Sphingobacteriales bacterium
GAAATTTCTTAGCTGAATATGATAAAATAGTAAAGATTGGAATAGGCTGTATTTTTATAGCCTATTCTTTTTTTAGATTGTGGCGATCTTTAAACAATTGGAAAAACAGTAACAATGAAGACGAAGCATAAATTTTTATTATTTGCCCTAATTGGAATCTGCTTTTCTGCTTGCTCAAATAATAAAGATAAAAACGGAAAAGAGTTGAGCAGCACTACGAGCGGTGAAGTAAAAATTGCCGCAGACGAAACGCTACTTTCTATCATCGATGCACAAGAACAAGTTTTCGAAACGATTTATCCTAAAGCAAACGTAAACGCAGTTTATTTGCCAGAGTTAGACATGATGGATTTGTTTATTAAGGACAGCATCTCTTTGGTGATTGCCGCAAGAAGCTTAAACCCTTCTGAAATAGCCTATTTTAAAGGGAAACACAGCTATACGCAAAATAAAATAGCAAGCGACGGCATTGCGCTAATCGTAAATAATCAAAACGCCGATACTACTTTTACTTTAGCGCAAGTGCGTGAAATTATGCGTGGAAAATTTACAGATTGGAATACACTCGACAAAAATTCTACGCTTGCAAAAATCAATCTTGTGTTTGATAATAAGAATAGCGGAACCGTTCGATACATGGCCGAATTAGTGGGTCAAAAATCTATACCGGGTTACGCATTAAAAACAAACGAAGAAGTAATTAAATATGTTAGCGAAAATAAAAACGCTTTAGGAATTGTGGGCGTAAATTGGATTAGCGACAAAGACGATCCAAAGGCCATGAAATTTAAAAGCGGTATTAATGTAGTAGGCATTATGGGCGACCCAGGCGATTTGGGTGATGATTATTATTACCAACCCTACCAAGCTTACTTTGCCACTAAACAATACCCTTTATTACGCGAAATATACAGTATTAGCAGAGAGCCTAGAGCAGGCCTTGCCACTGGCTTTGCGTCGTTTATATCAAGCGATAAAGGCCAAAAAATTATTTTAAAATCTGGCTTATTGCCAGCCAACGCACCTATCAGAATTATACAAACAAATTAAAAAAAATTAGCATGAATCGAAGTTTAAAAAATGCTTGGCTTGTTGCCATCATAGTAGTTTCCACTTTTACCATTGTAAAGGCGCAAGATGCAGTAAAAGGAATTAGGGCAATTGAAGTAGAGCAATTTGAAAAAGCAAAAAGAATTTTCAGCACATTAATTCTTTCAAATCCAAGCAATGCCGACAACTATTATTATTTAGGAAAAGCCTATTATAAGCAAGATAAAATTGATTCAGCTAAATTTTATTTTCAACAAGGTTTGGCCGCAAACCCTAACTCCACTTTAAACATAGTAGGTTTGGGTTCGGTAGATTACGACTTAGGAAATGTAACAGAAGCTAAAGTAAATTTCGATAAAGCAATTGCTATTTCTTTAGGCAAAGATTTTCAAACCTTTATTAGTATTGGCGAAGTCTACCGCGAATTAGGCGTTCGTAATTTCGAAGAGGCTTTAAGTTATTTCTTAAAAGCAAAAGCGATTAACCAAAAGAGTCCCGAATTATTAGTAGCCATTGGCGATGTATATATGGAGCAAGCCAACGGTTCCGAAGCGGTAAAATATTACACAGAAGCACTTAAGTTAAACCCTAACTACGTGAACGCTTACGTGCGTACAGGAAAGCTTTGGACTAGGTCTTTGAATTACGCGGAAGCGAAAATTGCTTTCGATAAAGCGATTAAAATAGACTCTACTTTTGCGCCAATTTATAGAGAATACGGCGAATTAGAATTAACCGCTAAACATTTCGAAAGCGCGGTTGAAAATTATAAAAAATATTTATTCCTTACCGATAAATCTTTGAATTCGCAATTGCGTTATGCTAAATTTTTATTTTACGGAAAACAATTTCAAGAGTCTATCGACATCATTAAACAAATTGTAGCGAAAGATTCTAGCGATTATATCAACTACCGTTTGTTAGGTTATTCATCTTACGAAATCAAAGATTATAAAGCAGGATTAACTGCTATGAATAAATTTTTCTCGATGAATCCTGCTAAAATTTTACCGCAAGATTACGCTTACTTAGGTAAATTGCAAGTTAAAAATAAATTAGACTCATTGGGCGTAAACACCATTACACGCGCCATTGCGCTCGATACCACTAGTAGAGATTTATACGGAGATTTATCCGATGCTTATTTCTCGATGAAGAAATATAAACTGTCTGCAGAAACCTACGAATTAAAATTATTGAACATTAAACCAACCGCAGTAGATTATTTTAATTTAGGTAGAAAATATTATTTCGGACTAGCATTTGCAAAATCAGATTCTGCTTTTGCCAAACTGTTGGAATTGAATGCAGAATATAAACCAGCTTATTTATTTCGCGCAAGAAACAATGTGCAATTAGATAATGTAGATAAAATAAATGATGGTTTAGCTAAACCATTTTACGAAAAGTTTATTGAATTGACCATTGCAGATCCAAAATTAGACCTAAAGAAATCTGGTAAAGAATTGATTGAGGCGTATAAATATTTGGGCGATTATAATTACACCGTTTTGAAAGACAATGCGGCTGCCATTGGTAATTTCCAAAAAATCATCGAAATTGACCCTAACGACAAAGACGCTAAATTGAATCTAGAGGGATTAATCAAAGAGTCAAAGAAATAATCATTAAATTTACCGCATACATTAATCATTAAAAATATGGGAAATTCATTTATACCAGCCGATTACTTCCCAATCGTATTGCAATTATTTGCGGCCATTGGCTTTGTAGCAGTTACCATGTTGGCTACTCATTACATTGGTCCTAAGCGTAAAACAGCCGATAAATTAGCCAATTTTGAGTGCGGAATTGAGCAACAAGGCGATGCCAGGTCTCCTATTTCTGTGAAGTACTTTTTGGTTGCCATCTTGTTTGTATTATTCGATGTCGAGGTAATTTTTATGTACCCTTGGGCAGTCAATTTTAGAGAGTTTGGAATCACTGGTTTTTTAGAAATGTTCACCTTTGTAGGCTTCCTTTTAGCCGGCTTCTTTTACCTATTAAAAAAGGGTGCTTTAGACTGGGAATAATTAAGATTTTTCTTGTCGCTAAACCCTTAAAAAGTAATATTTATTGTACATTTGACGCACATCTTCAGGTAAGATGTGCGTTTTGTTTTTAAGCATTTTTATGAGTGATATCAAAATTGTTTCGGCACCAGAAGGAATAGAAGGTGCAGGTTTTTTCGCAACGCGATTAGACAAAGTTGTTGGTCTTGCAAGATCACATTCATTATGGCCTTTACCATTTGCAACTTCATGTTGCGGAATTGAGTTTATGGCAACCATGGGATCTCATTACGACTTCGCTAGATTTGGTTCCGAGCGTCCAAGTTTTTCGCCTCGTCAAGCAGATTTATTAATGGTAATGGGAACCATTGCAAAAAAAATGGGCCCTGTTTTAAAACAAGTTTATTTACAAATGGCTGAACCCCGCTGGGTTATTGCTGTTGGCGCTTGTGCATCTTCTGGTGGTATCTTCGATACTTACAGTGTAATGCAAGGTATCGACGAAATTATTCCAGTAGATGTTTATGTGCCTGGCTGTCCGCCGCGCCCCGAAGCAATCATCGATGGCTTCAATCGCATTCAAGATTTAGTAAAATCTGAATCGATGCGTAGAAGAAATACACCAGAGTACCAAGCCCTCATGACTAATTACGGAATTAAATAAAATGGCAATAGCAACAGAAAAATTGATCGCAGATTTGCAGTCTACTTTTGGAACTGCATTGAGTAATTTTGAAGAGCCTTATGGTTTGTTAACCTTTCAAACCAATAAAGACAGCATCATACCTGTATTAAAATATTTAAATGAAAACGAAACTTACCGTTTCCGTTTTTTAACAGATGTTTGCGCCGTTCATTATCCAACAACAAAAGAGTTAGCAGTTGTTTATCATGTGCAAAGCATGGAAAATAATTTTCGAATAAGAATTAAAGTATTTATTCCAGAATCAAATCCTAAAATTCCTACTGCAACAGTTTTATATGAATCTGCTAATTGGCAAGAGCGTGAAACCTATGATTTTTATGGAGTAATTTTTGAAGGACATCCAAATTTGGTTAGAATTTTAAATGTGGACGATATGGTTGCTTTTCCTATGAGAAAAGAACATCCATTAGAAGATCCAAACAGAATTGATAAAAACGATACTTATTTCGGTAGATAAAAAATTAACATAGAATTATGGCTCACATTCAACTTGGCAGCGATTCATTAGAAAAAGAAACCACAACTTTAAATCTTGGTCCAACACACCCTGCAACACATGGGGTATTCCAAAACGTTTTGGAAATGGATGGCGAAAGAATTGTTAGCGCTGTTTCTACTATTGGCTATATACACAGAGCATTTGAGAAGATCGCAGAGCATCGTCCTTATTATCAAATCACGCCTTTAACCGATAGACTCAACTATTGTTCGTCGCCCATTAATAATTTTGGTTGGCATTTAACAGTGGAGAAACTTTTGAATATTGAAACGCCTAAGCGTGTAGATTACATGCGCATCATTATTATGGAATTGGCGAGAATTTCTGATCATTTAATTTGTAATGGAATTTTAGGAGTAGATACCGGCGCTTTTACTGGCTTCTTATATTTGATGCAAGAGCGAGAAAACATTTATGAAATTTACGAAGAAATTTGCGGTGCAAGGTTAACAACTAATTTTGGTCGTGTGGGAGGTTTTGAAAGAGACTTCAACGACATTGCTATTTTAAAAACCAAAAAGTTTTTAGCCACCTTCCCAAAGGTGATGAGATCTTTCGAAGAGTTATTTAACAGAAACAGAATATTTATTGATAGAACAGTTGGTGTTGGTGCCATTAGCGCCGAAAAGGCTTTAAACTATGGCTTTACCGGCCCATGTTTAAGAGCAACTGGTATAGACTACGATGTGCGTACGGCTAATCCATACAGTTCTTATCAAGAATTTGATTTTGAAATTCCGGTGGGCACCAACGGTGATACTTACGATAGGTATATGGTAAGGAACGAAGAAATTTGGCAGAGCTTAAGATTAATTGAACAAGCTTTAGCAAAAATGGAAAAAGAACCCAAAGGAATTTTCCATGCAGATGTACCTGCTTATTACTTACCCGAAAAACAAGATGTGTATTCCAATATGGAAGCACTCATTTATCATTTTAAAATTGTGATGGGTGAAGTGGATATGCCTAAAGGCGAATTATACCATGCAGTAGAAGGTGGAAATGGCGAGCTTGGATTTTATTTAATTTCAGAAGGCGGCAGATCGCCGTACCGACTGCATTTTAGAAGACCATGTTTTATTATTTATCAAGCATTCGCAGAAATAGCAAAAGGATCTTTGTTATCTGATGCGATTGTTACGATGAGTAGTTTGAATGTAATTGCAGGCGAGTTAGACGCTTAATATATTTTTTAAAAGCATAAAAAATAAATAAATGAATTTAGCATTTTCAGAAGAAGCATTAGCACTATCAAAAGCGTTAATGAAAAGATATCCGGAAGGAAAACATAAATCGGCATTGATTCCAATCTTGCATATTGCGCAAGCAGAATTTAATGGTTGGTTAAGTTCGGATGCAATGGATTATGTGGCAAGCATTATTGGCATTAAACCAATTGAAGTTTATGAGGTGGCCTCTTTTTATTCCATGTTTAATATGCAACCTGTTGGCAAATGCTCTTTAGAGGTTTGTCATACGGGCCCATGCGCAATAAATGGAGCAGAAAGTTTAATTAGCTATTTAGAAAATAAATTGAATATTAAGCTTGGCCAAACTACTGCAGATGGCATGTTTACGCTAAAGGCAGTAGAATGTTTGGGATCTTGCGGATCAGCGCCTATGTTACAGTGTGGCGTAAACTATTACGAAAACTTAACGAATGAAAAGGCAGACGAATTAATCAATAAATTAACTGCCGAAAATCGTTTACAATCTTATACAGATATAAAATAATTTTTAATTGATGTTACGCGCAATAACGCTTCCTGCAAAATATCGTTTCTTAAATAAATTATTTAAGCAAGGCGAATTTGTGTTGTTAGATATTGGCGCAGGAAATCATTCGGCATCAAAAACAAAAAAATGGTTTCCAAATTGTGAGTACCACGGTTTAGATTTAAATAAAAATTATAATAACGACGAAAACGATTTTAAACAAATGAAATCGTTTTACGAATTGAACTTAGAGGATTTAAATTTAGATATTGTTCCTAATGCACATTTCGATTTTATTATGATGGCGCATGTGATTGAACATTTAAAAAACGGCGAAGAAGTTTTGGTTAAATTATTAGCAAAGCTCAAACCCGGAGGCTACTTATATGTGGAGTACCCTGGCATTAAATCAACTCAATTGCCACGCATGAATGGCACTTTGAATTTTTTTGATGACGAAACACATGTTAGGGTGTATTCCTTAACAGAACTGTACAATTTATTTTTAAAAAATAATACAGAAATTATTAAAGGTGGCACGCGAAGGTATATGCCAAATATATTAATGATGCCATTTAAGGTAATTCATAATTTAATTAAATACGGAAAAATATTACCCAGTATTTTTTGGGATTTTTTCGGTTTTGCAGAATTTATATTGATAAAGAAGAAATAAAATAATATGTCACGCAAAATATTATTAGAACACATTGATGTTCCAGGAATAAATACTTTTGATACTTATCGAAAAATGGGCGGTTATCGTTCGGTCGAAAAAGCTTTGAAAACAATGTCTCCAGACGATGTGGTAGAAGAGGTTAAGAAATCTGGTATGCGCGGAAGAGGTGGAGCAGGATTTCCTACGGGAATGAAATGGAGCTTTTTGGCTAAACCAGTAGGCGTGCCACGTTATTTAGTTTGCAACGCAGACGAATCGGAGCCGGGTACTTTCAAAGACCGTTACCTAATGGAAAAAATTCCACATTCTTTGATCGAAGGAATGATTACTTCGAGTTATGCATTGGGCGCTAACACTTCTTATATCTATATCAGAGGGGAATATTTTTATGTGTTGAGGATTTTAGAAAAAGCAATTGCCGAAGCTTATGCGAATGGCTTTTTAGGAAAAAATATTTTAGGCTCGGGCTACGATTTAGATTTATATGTTCATCCTGGTGCAGGCGCTTACATTTGCGGAGAAGAAACAGCATTATTAGAATCTTTAGAAGGCAAAAGAGGTAACCCAAGAGTAAAGCCTCCATTCCCTGCAATAGCTGGTTTATATGCTTGCCCAACGGTAGTTAATAATGTAGAAACCATTGCAGCTATTGCACCTATTGTAAATATGGGAGGCGACGAGTATGCAAAAATCGGAATTGGTAGAAGCACTGGAACAAAATTAATTTCGGCAAGCGGACACATCAACAATCCGGGTATTTACGAAATCGAATTAGGTTTACCCGTAGAAGAATTTATTTACTCAGATAAATATTGTGGCGGTATTAAAAATGGAAAAAAATTAAAGGCAGTTGTTGCAGGTGGGTCATCGGTGCCAATTTTGCCAGCTAATTTAATTTTAAAAACTGCAAACAACGAAGAGCGTTTAATGAGTTACGAATCACTTTCCGACGGAGGCTTTGTAAGTGGCACTATGCTTGGATCTGGCGGCTTTGTTGTATACGACGAAGACAGTTGCATTGTGCGTAATACTTGGAATTTTGCACGATTCTATCACCACGAATCATGCGGACAATGTTCTCCATGTAGAGAAGGAACTGGATGGATGGAAAAAGTATTACATCGCATCGAATACGGTCACGGAAAATTAAGCGACATCGATTTATTAGTAGAAGTTTCTAAAAAAATAGAAGGCAATACAATTTGTCCATTAGGTGATGCAGCTGCATGGCCTGTGGCGAGTGCTATTCGTCATTTCCGCGAAGAGTTTGAATGGCATATTA
>CANJWU010000048.1 GCA_947478655.1 Sphingobacteriales bacterium
GTTTCGTTTCCTTCAACTAACATATCATTTAAGATTGCTGCTGATAAATTAACTGTAGAGTCTTTATATGCTGGAATGGTAACAGTAGTTGAGCTGAATGTATAGTCTGTACCTGCAGTTGCAGTTCCACCTTTTACAACAACTTGGAAAGTAGTTGGGTTAGCATTTGAATTAGCACCTAAAACATTGATAGAAACACCAGCACTTGCAGCTGTTTCTAAAACATTGCTAGTAGTTGGAACAAACTTTGCTTGAACCGGTTGATCATTTTTAGGAATGGTAATGGTTAAAATAGAATCTGCCGTAAAGACTGCACCATTGGTTGCATTTCTTAAAACGAATACAATATTCTCATCGTTTTCGGCAAGGTTATCTGCGCTAATGCTAATGGTTTTAGATTGATTTGCACTTGTATTTGCAGGGAAAGTAACCGTTTGAGTTAAACCTGTATAATCTGCAGCTGAAGCCGTTGAAGTATTTTTTAATACGACATCAACACTGGTAGCGTTGATATTTGCCGTAGCAATAGTGACATCAAAAGTATAAGAAGATCCTTCTTTTTTAGTGACAGTTACTGGGGTTGCAAAACCTAAAACAGGTGCACTTACATCATTTAAAGGAATAGTAATAGTTAATATAGAATCGGCTAATAATGATGCCGAATTATTTGGGTTTCTTAAAACCAATTGTATGGTTTCGTCACCTTCTTGTGCTGCATCATCAATAATTGGAATGGTAAATGTTTGCGCTGCAGTTGCATTTGCAGGAAATGTTACAGTTTGCGTGGTAAAAGTATAATCCGATCCAGCTGTTGCAGAACCACCTTTAACTTTAACATCTACTGAAGTTGCCGTTGCATTTGGATTGGTGATGTTTAAAGTAACCGTTGCTGTTCCAGCATTTTCGTTTACAGTTAAAGTTGTTGGATTGAATTTTAAAGATGGATTAACGATTGCTGCTATTCCCATCACATCAGACCAATTATTAGCAACTCTTATTTCATCTATTTCAACATTACCAGTACCTGCAGTTGCAGTACCTGCTTGTCTGATACAAATTCCTTTAGATTTTGTAGGCGCTGCACCTGTTCCAAAGTTTGTAGTAAACATTGCGGTTGGTTCTGTAGCAGAAACAGTTGGATTAACCCATAAACTTGCTGTATTTGTAGAGTAGGTATATTTAACAACCACTAAATAAGTTGTGTTAATAGCATAATCTACAGGAGTTGCACCGAAAATATTTGCAGCAGTTGCAGTACCACCAGAGTTATTTAAAACTCCAATGTTAAAGGTGTTAGCAGTTGCACCTGCACGTACATATAATCTACCAACAAAACCAGTTGTAACCACGGCACCATTGGTGTCGGTTAGGTTCATAAAATAGTTACCAGTAGTAGTATTAGCTGCCTGACCAGTAATGTTTGGTAATTTTATTAAAGCTGAATAATAAACTGAACCCGCATTAGTAATAGTAGAAACTACATAGTTAACATCTTCTGAGTTACCTGCAATTGTAGTTGTTCTATTATTAGTTGATGTTGGTAAACCAGTATAACTTAAACTATTTCCTACATCTGAGGTAGTTGTTAAAGAGGTAAGTTGTCCTGTTGTACCACTGTGGGTAGTCCAACTATTTGCAGTTAATGCTCCTGTACCACTAAAGGTTATTGTTGTCGCTTGCGCTGACACAAAAATCGGGCTTAAAATGCTTAAAGCTAAAAACAGATTTTTTAGTAATTGTTTTTTCATATTATTATATAATTTTGTTGTTTTTTTTCTATTAAAACCAAACAAATATAGGGTATGTAGTATTAACTTAATATTATCTAATTAAATTGTTAATAAATAAATAAATTTGACAAAAATCATACCTTTGACCACCATGAAACAAGCGCTACAGAACATAGATACCCTACTTTATCCACATACGTTATCCACAGCCCTTCAAAACATCGGATTGAAGGTGAAAAACGGGGAAAGAATTAACAAGGAAGAGGCTCTTTTTTTGTTTGAAAATGCGGACCTAAGCTATTTAGGTATCCTTGCTAATTTTATCAGAGAACAAAAACATGGAGATTATACTTATTTCAATCGTAATTTTCATGTTGAACCCACTAATATTTGTGTATTTACCTGTAATTTTTGCTCTTATTCTCGCTTGTTGAAACAAGCCGATGAGGGTTGGGTTTTATCTAAAGAGCAAATGTTAGATATTATTAAAAGTTACGAAAATAAACCGGTAACAGAAGTTCATATAGTTGGTGGCGTACATCCAAAATTAACGCTCGAATTTTTCTGCGATTTATTCAAAGCCATAAAAGCATTAAGACCCGATTTACATATCAAAGCATTTACAGCTGTCGAATACGAATACATGTTTAGAAAAGCAAAAGTAAGTATCGAAGAAGGATTGAAAATTATGATGGCTGCAGGTTTAGATTCTATACCTGGTGGCGGTGCAGAAATTTTTGATGAAACTTTAAGAGCAGAAATTTGTGGCGATAAAGCGACTACTGCACAATGGTTAGCAATTCACGAAACAGCACATCGCTTAGGCTTGAAATCTAACTGTACCATGCTTTACGGAGCTACAGAAACATTTGCGCATCGAGTAGATCATTTAGATAGATTAAGAACGCTACAAGATAAAACTGGCGGATTCAATACATTTATTCCATTAAAATTTAGGAATCAAGGTAATGCTATGTCGCACATTCCTGAAGTGAGTACCATCGAGGATTTAAGAAATTATGCGATTAGTAGAATTTATTTAGATAACATCGATCATATCAAAGCTTATTGGCCAATGATTGGTAGAAACACTGCGCAGTTATCTTTATCTTTTGGTGTCGATGATATTGATGGTACCATAGACGATACCACAAAAATTTATTCTATGGCTGGGGCAGAAGAACAAAATCCAAAACTCAGCACACAAGAATTAGTAGAATTAATTAAAAATGTAGGGAGACATCCGGTAGAACGCGATACTTTATACAATATCATCACCGATTATAAAGATTTCGAATTTCCGAAAGAAGCTCCAAAAGCCAATAATTACATAGATTTGCCGCTTGCGCCATCTAATTAATATGAAAGAACTTTATATCATCAGGCACGGCGAAACCGATTTTAATAAACAAGGAATTGTTCAAGGTAGGGGCGTAAATTCGGATCTAAATGAAATAGGATTGTTGCAAGCTGCAAAGTTTTATAAAGCCTATCATCATATCGAATTTGATAAAATATATACTTCCACTTTAAAAAGAACTCATCAAACAGTTGCCAAATTTATTGATAAAAATATTCCTTGGCAACAACTAGCTGGTTTAGATGAATTAGATTGGGGAATTTATGAAGGTAAATTATCGAGTGTGACCGATCGAAATGATTTTGCCAAATTGACTAAAAATTGGATGAATGGAAATTTAGAAATGAAATTTCCAAATGGTGAGAATCCAATTGAAGTAATGAAAAGACAGCAAGAAGCAATGCAAACAATACTTTCGGAGAAGGAACACCAATCTATTTTGATATGTATGCATGGTAGGGCATTGCGAATTTTACTTTGTCATTTATTGGGTAAAGCATTAAATCTGATGGATACGTTCCCACATAGTAATGTATCTTTATACCGAATCATTTATAAAAATGAACAATTCGAATTAGTCGATTTTAACAATTTAGATCACCTTCATGTTTAATCAAAAAATTTCGGTTGTTTCTTATTTAAATGCAAAACCATTTATTTATGGTTTAATGCATGCACCCAATGGCTCCCATTTTAATTATTGTTTAGACATTCCTGCTGTTTGTGCTGCTAAATTGGCTACCAACGAAGTGCAAATTGGTTTAATACCTGTAGCGGCTATGTTGGATATTAAAAACCCTCAAATCATTACAGATTACTGTATTTCAGCCCATCAGGCTGTTAATTCTGTATTTATATTTGCTAATAATAGTATAGACGAAATCCATACCATTTATTTAGATCCACACAGTAGAAGTTCTAATAACTTAGCTAAAATATTACTAAAACATTTTTGGAAAAAAAAGGTCGAATTCAAAGAAAGAACAATAGATATTGTTTCATTAAAAGATGGGGAGGCGTTTGTGCTCATTGGCGACCGAACATTTGGAATTCAAGAGCAATACCAACATGTTTTTGATTTAGCAACGGCTTGGTTTGAATTTACCCGATTACCATTTGTATTTGCTGCTTGGGTAGCAAATACAGCACTTTCGGCCGATTTTATAAAAGAATTTAACGAGGTATTGGCTTATGGTTTGGCAAATAAAAACGAAGTAATTAAAGCCAATCAATTAGCGAATTTTGATGTAGCCGATTACTTAAATAATAAAATTAATTATCATTTAAGTGATGAAAAATTAAAAGCAATTGAACTTTATTTAAATTATTGCAAAACTTTATAAGCTTATTTTTGCTAAAACTTTTTCAATTAAAGCATTAATTTTTAAAGCAGGATTTTTAGAAAAAGTTTGATTAGCTCTATTAGCTAATATCAAATTGATAGAACAAGCATTAAATCCAAAATACCTAGCTAAACCAAGTATTCCAGCCGTTTCCATCTCAAAATTGCTAATTACATTTTCATTCGTTTTCCATGCTTTTAAATCGGATAATATCGAATTAAAATGTGGATCATTACTAATACTTCTGCCTTGTGGATGATAAAATCCTTGACAGGTAGCGGTAATACCTAAACACATATCTTCTTTAAATTGATTGATTAATTTATCGGAAGCTTTGCAAGCATAGGGTTTAATAAATGAAAAATTTTGCGCTAAACATTGCAGCATATTTTTTTCCATTTCTAATTCGATTTCCGATTTATTATATGGATAGAAATTCATTAAGCCTTCTAAACCAATTGCATATTCGGTAAGCAAAACGGTATCTAATGGAATGGCTGGAATTAAAGCACCAGAAGTGCCTAATCTAATAATATCAAGGCTTTTAGGCTCTTTTAAATAAGTCAACTTGTTGAAATCGATAGCAGTTAAAGCATGTAATTCATTAAATACAATATCAATATTGTCGGTACCAATACCGGTTGATAATACCGTTATTGGTAAATTTCCAATACGACCCGTATGGGTAAAAAACTCTCTATTTTCTACTTTATGTTCAATTGCATCAAAATGTTTAGAAATGGCAGCCACTCTATCTTGATCTCCAACCGTAATAATAGTTGGTGCAATTTGTTCGGGATGTAGGTGTAAATGATAAATACTTCCGTCTTCATTTAAGATTAATTCTGATGCTGGTATTTTAATATCGCTCATAGGCTATAATGGCTTTATATATTGAATTTGAAGGCAATGCTTATTTAATTTCATTAGTATTTCTTCTATTAATTGTTTTCTGATAATTAGCTCGCATGTACAAATTTGATCAATGATTTGATTACTAATTTGAATTTTTGCTTCTTTGAGTATTTTCATTACCGCATTTAAATTTTCATAATCAAATGTAATCGTATAAATATCTTCGGCTATACATTCTTTCTTTTCGGCATTTGCTAGCGCTGCAAAACTGGCTTCTTTGTAGGCATTAATTAAACCCGGAACGCCTAATAAAGTACCTCCAAAATAGCGTACAACAACCACAAGTACATTGGTTATTTGAGCCGATAAAAGGGTGTTTAAGATAGGTTTTCCGGCACTTCCAGCTGGTTCGCCATCATCATTAGCCCTAAATATTTCTCCATTAATACCCAACCTATAGGCATAACAAAAATGCCTTGCGGTACTGTGTTCTTTTTTAATGGTGTCTAAAATTGACTTTAAATTTTCTTCTTGCGAAAATTGCTTGGCTACGCCTATAAATTTACTGCCTTTATCTTTATAAATTCCCTCCGCATCTTTTGCTATGCTAAAATAGATATCATCCATTGCTTTGTGTTGAATAATATAAACCTAAAATAGCTATAATAGCTAATGAAATTCCAAGCCAATTTATTTTACTTATTTGTTCTTTAAATACAATGGCTGCAACAAAAGCAGAAAATAATAAAACGCCCATATTATTAATAGCAAAAACCAAAGAACTCTCCAAAGTATTGCTAGATAAGGCTTTCATTAAAAAATAAGTGGCAAAATAATTAAAAGAACCTAATACAATACCCCCTATAATAGCAGACAATTGTAATTTATTTTTTTCTTTAAATAATAACACAAAACCAATTATTCCTGCTGCTCCAAATATGCAAGTGAGTAAAACAGAAATAGGAACTATTTGGCTAAAATATGATTGGGTAATTTTAATAGCAATATCTACACAGCCACTTCCTATAAAAATAAAAATTGGAATGAGGATGCTATTTGATTTTTTTGTAGATGGATCTACGCTGGGTTTTGCCGTAAAGTAAACAGAAATTAATGCGAGTAGTAAAAAAGCAATTTTTAGCATTCCAAAACTTTCGGAATAGGCCCAAATGCTAAATAATACAGGTAATACCAGCGACATCTTTTGGGCTACAGAAACAGCCATTATGCCATTTTTTTCAACACCAATGGCCATTAATTTAAAAACAGCGATGAATAAAAATCCAAAAAACAAGGCAGAATAAAACCATGTAGCATGAATATAATCGATTCCAAAATATTGATTTGGATTTAAAATAAAACCCCATGAAGCAGCAACCACATAATTAAAGGAAATGGCTTGAGCATTATTAATATTGTTTTTGTTGAAATATTTAAAACAAAATACCAATGAGGCAGAAAGAACAATACTAATTAAAATGGCAATCATATGGTGATTATTTGTATTTGATTATTTGCAAGGCTTGTATCTGAAATAATTGTTCCTGTTAGTTTTGGGGCAATTACACCTTCTTTTAAATTTAAATCTGTAGCGGTGATTATTCGGGCTTCATCCCATAATTGATAGCGAATAAATTCGTTTAAAGTGTAAGCGCCACCTTCTATAATAAGGGATTGTATTCCTAAAATATATAATTGATATAAAATCATTTGCGGTAATAATCCTAAAAATTCTATTCCGATATATTGTATATGACCAAGCGTTTCGGTTCGGTGTTCGTTAAAAATAATTGTTTTGGCATCATCATTATAAATTGCATGATGCTGCGGAATTTTTAAAGTTTTGTCAATGATAATTCTGATGGGATTTTTGCCTTCCACATGTCTTGTACTTAGGCTAGGATTATCTATTAATGCGGTATTGGTGCCAATTAAAATAGCATCTTCATGACTACGCCATTCGTGTGAAAGTGTTAAACTTTCGGTATTACTAATGGCTGTTTGCTCGTTTTTTAATCCTATAAAACCATCCGCACTTTGTGCCCATTTTAAAATTATATAAGGTCTTTGTTTTTGATGATAGGTAAAAAATCGACGATTAATTAATTGACATTCTTTTTCTTTAAAAGGAAAAACAACATTAATTCCAGCACTTTTTAATTTTGCTATGCCTTTTCCATTCACCGATTCATTTGGATCTAAGCAGCCAATCACTACATTTTTTAATTGGTGCTTAATGATTAAATCGGCACATGGAGGTGTTTTACCAAAATGGCTACAAGGCTCCAAAGTAACATATAGCGTTGCCTCAGCTAATAAATCTGAAGTATTTTGAGGGAAATTATGCAATACTTGATTGATCGCATTCACTTCTGCATGCGCTTGACCATAGCATTCGTGAAAGCCTTCGCCAATAATTTCATCTTGGTAAACAATAACAGCACCCACCAATGGGTTTGGACTGGTTTTGCCTAATCCAAGCGCTGCTAGCGCCAAGGCGCGATCCATAAATTTACTTTCTGGAAACATCCTGTAAAAATAGCTTTTTTTATTAGTTTTGAAGATGTTTTCAAAGATAAGAACGCTTAAAGAAGCCTATCAAAATTTCAAA
>CANJWU010000049.1 GCA_947478655.1 Sphingobacteriales bacterium
AAATTGCAAGAAACCGCACATTTGCGTCACCGCATCATTGTTACAGATGGTTCGTTTTCGATGGATGGTACGATTGCACAATTAGATAAGATTGCTGTTTTAGCAGAAAAATATAATGCCTTAATTATGATAGATGAATGTCATTGTTCTGGATTTTTAGGAAAAACAGGAAGAGGAACACATGAGCATCATGGCGTGATGGGAAAAATAGATATTATTACCGGAACGCTAGGAAAAGCATTGGGTGGGGCTTCTGGCGGTTTTACTTCAGGCAGAAAAGAAATTATTGATTTATTGCGTCAACGTTCTAGACCTTATTTATTTTCTAATACGCTAGCCCCTTCTATTGTAGGCGCATCTATTGCGGTATTAGATATGCTAACCGAAACAACTACCTTACGAGATAAATTAGAATCAAACACTTTATATTTTAGAGCAGCCATGACTGCTGCAGGCTTCGACATTAAACCTGGCGTACATCCTATTGTTCCGGTAATGTTATACGATGCAAAATTAGCGCAAGAATTTGCAGCAAAAATGTTACTAGAAGGAATTTATGTGATTGGATTTTATTATCCTGTGGTACCAAATGGTAAAGCGAGAATTAGGGTGCAAATATCAGCAGCACACGAAACACACCATATAGATCAAGCGATTGCTGCATTTGTAAAAGTTGGAAAAGAATTGAAAGTGATCTCTTAAATATCATGCAAGAAAAAATTAAACACTATAGTGCCGAAATAAATTCTTTCGAACCAAAGAATGCTGAAGAACTAGAAAACTTTCGTATTCAATTTTTGGGTCGTAAAGGAATTTTAAATGAGCTGTTCGAAATATTCAAAACGCTACCAGGCGAAGAGAAAAAAACGGCGGGTAAAATAATGAACGAATTCAAAGTATTAATCGAACAAAAAATCGAACTATACAAAGAAAAATTCGAAAACCTTTCGGAAAATACCATTGCCGATTTTGATTTTACTTTACCAGGCGATAGCAGCGAATTAGGCGCAAGACATCCGGTTTCATTGGTATTAAAGCAAATCAATGATATTTTTACTCGCATTGGTTTTACCATTGTAAAAGGACCACAAATAGAAGACGACAAACATAATTTTACGGCGCTAAATTTTCCATTAGATCATCCGGCAAGAGATATGCAAGACACTTTCTTTATTCAGAAAGACGACAACGACCCAACACAAGATTGGGCTTTGCGAACGCATACCTCATCGGTACAAGTAAGATTAATGGAGAATAACCAACCACCCTTAAGATCTATTATGCCAGGAAGAGTTTTCAGAAACGAAGCCATTTCTGCACGTTCGCATTGTATTTTTCACCAAGTAGAGGGTTTGTACGTAGACGAAAATGTTTCTTTTGCAGATTTAAAACAAACGCTATATTATTTCGTACAAGAACTTTTTGGAAAAGGCACGGAGGTGCGATTCCGCCCATCCTACTTCCCATTCACCGAGCCATCGGCAGAAATGGACATTCAATGCAAAAACTGTGGAGGCTCAGGATGCAATATTTGTAAGTATTCTGGCTGGGTTGAAATTTTAGGTTGCGGCATGGTCGATCCCAATGTATTAGAAAATTGCGGCATTGATTCAAAAAAATATACTGGCTTTGCATTTGGAATTGGTATCGAAAGATTGGCCATGAATAAATATAAAATCAAAGACATTCGGATGTTTTTTGAAAACGACATGCGCTTATTGAAGCAGTTTAAATCAGAAATTTAACCATGCGTATAAAGTATTTAGCTATTGTGTTGGCATGGCAATTTTTTGCTTGCACAGATACAATCGACTCCCCTATACCAAACATTCCGGTCAATGTGCAAATAGATTTAAGAAACCCAAGGTATCTTTCTTTGCAAACCATTGGTGGCGTATTAATACTTGAAGGTGGCTATAGAGGAATTATTGTTTATCACAAAAACAACAACGAGTATGCTGCTTACGATCGTGCTTGTGCCTACCAAACAACCGATACTTGTGCCTATGTTAAAATAGATTCTGCGATGAGCTCAGTAGGCTGTAAATGCTGTGCTTCGAGGTATCAGCTTTATGATGGAGTTCCCATAAAAGGGCCTGCTAATGCTGGCTTAAGAACTTACCAAACTTCGATATCAAATGATTATTTATTGATTTATAATTAGTCGCTATTGAACCAAGGCTACAAATCCAGAAAATTGTAGCTCGCCGATTTTTACCACATATACATATGCACCCATAGACATGCCTTCTGCTTTCCATTGGAATGATGGATCTTCGCTTTCAAACATAATTTTTCCCCATCTATCAAAAATCTGAATCTTAAATGCAGCCGGACAAACCGTTCTATCTGCAAAATAAATTTTAAACACATCGTTGATATTATCGTTGTTTGGAGAAAAAGCATTTGGAATATAAGGCCTATCAATTGGCTCTAAAGGATTCACTTTAAATATTACGGTTTTGTAAATCGTGTCGTATTCGTTGCAAAACTTATTACTCAATAATTTAAATCGGACAGGATAATCTTGGTCGCCAGTGGCTGCACAATCTGGAAAAATAGTAAACACCGAACTCACCGAATCTCTTCCCGAAACAGTAGTAAAATCGGTGGTGATGGCTTGTCCTACATTAAATAAAGGTTCGGCCGAAAGAATAATATCGTCTTCTATATCAAAATCTTTTCCAGTTACATTGATCGTTTGCGGATAACCTGCGCTTAAATGATAAATAGCCGAGTCGGGTCTAATAATTGCAGGAATATTATTGGTCGGCAATTCGTATAAAATAGTTAACCTTAAAGTATCGAATTTTTCGTTTTTACATTTATTATCTCTGATTAAAAAATCAACCGAAGGCGCACCCACTGCATATAAATTATCGCAAGTTGGGGTCCAACAAAATTCATATTGTTTTTCACCTTGAACTTGATCTATCAAACGGAATGTAGCACCATTGGCTAGAAAATCGTAATTCACATTTTGCATGTATACATCTAGCTGATCGTCGATGTCAAAATCGGAACCGATCACCGCAACGCAAACTTCTTGGTTAATTACTGCAGCAACATTACCCAATGGATCGACCTTAGAACCTGCTAAGCTAGAGGCTTGCAGCAATGGCCCTTCATTAGCCAATGGCAATAAATTAATTTTCACTAATAAAGTATCTGTACCTTCTTTTGGACAAGAATTATCTGCTAATACAATTTCTAAATAAGTATTAGAATCTATGGTAGTAGTACAATCGGGTGTCCAACAAAATTCGGCACTTACATTTTTTTGTCCCATCACAATTGGCGGGAAGGTTGCTCCTTGCGCAAATAAATCGGTATTGATGAACCTAGCCGTCATGGTAATTTGATCAGCTGCATTCGAATCAATTCCTAAAATTTGAAAACAATTTTGCTTGTCAATTTCAGCATTCAAAATATTATTTGCCAAAGAGGTTTTAATTTTTGGAATGGCATTCGCTACCGATTGAAACTGAAAGTTCACTCTTACGGTATCATCTTGCGAAAAAGGACAAGAGTTATCGTACAAAATAAAATCGATGAAGGTTCCATCGCTAGTGTCTAAGGGGCAGATAGGCGTCCAACAAAATTTGGTAGTGAGTGCAGACATTCCACTTGCATCGGCCGGATTAAAAAACGCACCTTTCGATAAAAGTTTGTAAGCACCAGCCGTATCTACTCTGTATTTTAATATTTCGGTATTATTTCCATCAATACCATTTAAGTCGAAGCAACTTTGTTGACCAACGGTAAATAACATGGTATTATTAGTTAAGCTCGTTGAAATTACTGGCTTGAATCGAGGCGGACAAACAATTACTTCGAGCTGTAGCTCGCGTCTAACTTCTCCAATTTTAACACCATCTCTATACTCTTCGCATAAAATAGAAATAACATAAACCCCAATTTGTTTGGGCACCAAATAAATAACAGACTTGGTTGCTTCTACGGCTAAGTCGGGTGCGCCATTTAGGTATTTACCAGTCGAAGGTCCATAGGTATTTTGCCAAATAATATCGTCGTATGGGCCCGAAACCGAAACAGGGCCTGGGTTTCCGCCACCTCCACCGCTGGTATTTCCTCCCGCTAAGGGCGTGATGATCGAAAAACGCAAAGAATCACCATCTACATCGATGGTTTTAAAATCATATTTGAAGGGTTCGTTGATGCACAAATAACTCAAAGGGTCGCGGGTAAACTCTGGACTGTTATTGATTTGTAATCCACCACCACCCGGATAAGGCGAAGGCAATTCCATATAAAAAGCCATGGGTGTATTGCCAGGACTGACTATATTTTTTATAATATTATTTCTACAACATCTTTCCCATGATACATAATAACCCGCCGTATTATTGAACTGCGTAGCAGTCATGGTAAATTGTCCTTTGAAAATTCCAGTTTCTACACAACGCAATTGTGGATTGATACAAGAGGTATTATATCTGATTGGATAAATAACACTGCGGGGTAGTGTGATATTTTTGATGCGCGTATTGGTTGCCTTATCAAAAATGCCAATGGTTAATGTTTGATCGAATGGAGATTGAGAAGAACAATCTCTATACATTTTTAATTTCAACTCGTAAGTATCTCCCGAGATATGACGGTAACTAAAATCGCCACCCACAATATGCGAAGCAAATAATTGCCCTACACTTATGCAAGTAAATAAGAATAATAATACGGTCGATTTCCTAAACAACATAAGCAATAAATATAAGGCTAATATGTTATAAATCAACGCAACAAACTAATATTCGTCGTCAAATTACGCCCATTTATATCAAAATGCACGAAATAAAGCCCAACGGGCAAATCAGCTCCAGCCCATTTAAAGCCAATATCCTTACTTTGAAATACCATTTTCCCCCATCGGTTATATATGTTAACTGCAAATTTTTCGGCACAAGATTTGGCAAATTCGCCAGGTATAAAATAAAAATCGTTGATGTTATCGTTATTGGGTGTAAATACATTGGGTAAGTCTTTTAATAAATCAACATCCGAAAGCGAAACATATGGCAGTATAAATTCGTAATTTGATTTGAGCGGATAAGGGCAGGCATTGTCTTGCGCTACTATTCGAACATACAAAGTATCTCCTTGCTTTAAATTACAATTTGTTTCCAAACAAAGTTTGGCATTGGTAGGATTTGCCGTTTCGGATTTACTAAAAGTGTAATTTTTTAGCAATTGATTTTTATTAAAAACAACTTGCAATTGAATAGAATCTAAGAGATTACTGTCGGAAACTAAAAAATCAAAACAAATACTTTCGTCGGGTTGCAATGGCTGTTGCACACAATTAGTTAAACATGTAATTTCGGGCGCAAACCTATTGGGGCACTGCACCACGGCAATTTGCATTTCTCTTCTTATTTCAGAAATTTTAATGCCCGCTCGAAATTCTTCGCATTGAATGGCGGCTAAATAAACACCCATTTTTTGAGGATTTACACTAAGCAATCCAGTTGAGGCATCCACTTTAATATCGGGTTTACCATCTAATACATTTGCGGCTAAACTATAACCCGTATTCCAAACAATGGGATCGTATGGTCCAGGTATTGGATCCACTTGACCCGTTTGATTGGTTAAGCTATTGGCATTGGCATGACCCTTTAAAGGATCGATGAGTTTATAAACCAAAGAATCACCATCTAGATCTATGGCAGAAAAATCGAGTTCGTAATTTTCGAATGCACATAAAAGTAGCGCTGGATAATTTTTAAATTCGGGACTCGAATTTTCGAAAGTTTGATTGCTCGAAAAATTGGGTTTCCACTCCATATAATAGGCAGAACCTATATCCTGTGGGTTAGCCACATTTTGTGCCAAGGCATTTCGACAACATTGTTCGTAAACAAAATAATAACCAGCCAAATGATTGTATTCCGATGGAGGCATTGTTAATATCACCGAATAGTTTCTTTTTTGCACACAATTTACAGGACTCGTTACACAAGCCGCTTGCGAAAAATCTAAGGTTGTGGTAGAATCAACAGCCAATTGCAAAACTGTTTTTAATTGATGGGTACCTATTTCAAACACCCCCACTTTTAAACTTCCCGGCGGAAAGCCAATAGAACTTGGACCACAATCTTTATAATAAGCTAATTTAATTTGGTATTGATTGTTGCCTAAATAACGATAACTAAAACCACCGCCAACAATATGAGAGGCCACAAGCGATTGCAGCATCAGCATACAAAAAATAAATAGCTTAATTTTCTTAATCATTATACCTTAAAATTAAGCTATTTAAACCTACCTTTGAAATTTGAATGAAATATGGCCGATAAAATATTACCCTTATACGAAAAAGTAACCATTTTAGACATTGCGTCTGAAGGTAAGTGTGTAGCAAAAATTGATGACTATGTCATTTTTGTAGAAAAAGTGGTTCCCGGAGATGTGGTTGACATTCAAATTTTCAAGAAAAAGAAAAGTTTTGCAGAAGGAAAGGCGGTTCATTTTCATACATTATCTCCACAGCGTGCAGAAGTATTTTGCAGTCATTTTCATACTTGTGGCGGTTGTAAATGGCAAAATTTAGCCTATCCGGCTCAATTGGCTTTCAAAGAAAAAACAGTAAAAGATAATTTAGAAAGAATTGCTAAAGTGCCTTTGTCTACTATATCACCAATTGTTGGTTCAGAAAATATCCAGTTTTATAGAAATAAAATGGATTATACTTTCTCTAACAAAAGATGGTTGACTATCGAAGAAGTAGCTTCGGATTTAAAAATAGAAGAACCCGCTTTAGGATTTCACGTACCTAAAAGATTTGATAAAATAATTGAAATAAATAAATGCTTTTTGCAAGATGACCGCGCCAACGACATTCGAAACGAAACAGCTAAATTCACCAAAGCCAATGGATACGAGTATTACGACATCAGACAAAATACCGGCTTGATGCGTAATTTAATTATCAGAAATACCAGTACCAATGAATGGATGGTTATTGTGGTATTTGCTGCAGATGAACAAGAAAAAATAAGTGCATTACTTTCGCATTTAAAAAATACTTTTCCTTTTATTACTTCCTTACTATATGTAATTAATACCAAAAAAAATGATACCATTTTTGATTTAGAAATTCTTACTTATCATGGTGCTGATTTTATTTCAGAAAGCATGCAAGATTTAAAAGGCAAAGAAATTTCTTTTCGCATTAGCCCGAAAGCCTTTTACCAAACCAATTCGGCACAAGCCGCAAAATTATATCAATTAGCTACCCAAATGGCTGAACTAACTGGCGAAGAGGTGGTATACGATTTATATACCGGTACGGGTACCATTGCCAATTTTATTGCCTCTTCGGCTAAAAAGGTAATCGGTATTGAATATGTAGCAGATGCCATTAAAGATGCGGTCATTAATTCCGAAATAAATGGCATCGACAATACTTTGTTTTTTGCTGGAGATATGAAAGAGGTATTGACAACCGAATTTATTGCAACACATGGCAAACCACAAGTGGTCATCACCGATCCACCAAGAGCAGGTATGCACGAAGATGTTTGTAAAAAACTCCTTTTTATGCGTAGCGAAAAAATTGTATACATCAGTTGTAATCCTGCTACCCAAGCACGAGACATTGCTATTTTAGATGAAGCCTATGAGGTTGCTAAGATTCAACCGGTAGATATGTTTCCGCATACCGAACATGTAGAAAATATTGTATTATTATCTTTGAAAAAATAAATTATTGCTTGCGCATATGGAACCAAAAGACCTATTCGAAAACGCATCCGAAAAACCAAAAGAGTCTCCTTTAAAAAGTTTAGAAACAGACTTAATTCTTTATAGCGAA
>CANJWU010000050.1 GCA_947478655.1 Sphingobacteriales bacterium
TCTACAA
Source organism: Sphingobacteriales bacterium (assembly GCA_947478655.1). The sequence continues at coordinate 8 of CANJWU010000050.1, forward strand.
ATGCTAAGCCTTTTTCATCTTGATATTTATCATATAATTGATTGATCTGATCAATTTTCATGATTTTCATCAGGATACTGGCAATCCCGTTCATCGGTAGATTGCCTATTCTTATTGCGTCTTCGAATGATTCCTTGTTGATTATATCCATTTTTCTTGCTGATCTAAGCTTAGGAAAAGGTACCTGATAAATATTAAATTAATATATTTATAAAGTTAATTTATTATTATGTGGGGAAGATTTTGGAGAGAGTATTTGGGTTACCCAAAGAAGGAGCGACGCGGAATTTATGTATTATTAACCATTCTACTACTTGTTGTTATTTATAATATCATCGACAATCAATTATGGACTACCGATTTGACTTTACCAACAATTACGGTAAGCCCATTAGACGATTCATTCAAAGGCGATACTAATATAACAGGCAAAAAAATAAAAAATAATGTTGTTAATAAATTTAGCGAAAGGCCTGTTTCCATTGATATAGCTCGCATTTCAGCCTTAACAGCTATTGGTTTTTCAAAATACCAAGCAAGCATTATCTTTAATTATATTCAAAAAGGTGGCACAATTTACACCCGAAAAGATTTAGCAAAAATCTATAGTATTGATCAAAAAACCATCGACCTAACAGCGCCTAATATTATTTTTTCTGATTCAACTAAACGCAAATCTCCACAAAAAAACAATTCATTAGTTGTTAAAAAAATGCTAAAAAAAGTGGAGTTAAATTCTTGCGATAGCGCAGCTTTAGATTCGGTATTTTATATGAGCAGCTATTTAGCCGGAAGAATTATCAACTATCGAAATAGATTAGGTGGTTTTTTTGAATTAACACAAATCCAATTAATCTATGGCATCGATTCAACGGTTTATGCTAAAATTGCTAATCACCTTAGCCTCGATTCCTTAAATATTAAACGAATAGATATTAATAAAGTTAGCTTTGAAAGGCTTGCGCAGCACCCTTATATTGGCTATAAATTAGCCAAAGTACTGGTCAATTATAGAACACAACATGGCCCGTTTAAAAGCAAGTCAGGTTTAAAAAAAATTATACTCATCAATGAAGAAATATTTCGTAAAATTGAGCGATATATACTTATTCAATGATTGAAAATAAAATCAAATCCGTAATTCAAAGTATCCCTGATTTTCCTAAAGTTGGTATAGATTATAAAGATATCATGCCTATTTTCGAAGATGCAAATTTATGCTCCGAAATTACGAATGCATTTTGCGAGCAGTTAAAAAAAATTAATCCAGAAGTAATTGTTGGAATAGAAAGCAGGGGTTTTTTATTTGGTATGTTAATCGCAAATAAATTGGGTATCCCATTTGTTCCAATCCGAAAAAAAGGAAAACTTCCGGGTAAAACTTTTACCGCTTCTTACGATTTAGAATATGGCTCTGCCGCAATAGAAGTGCAGGCATCGGCAAGTTTAGCAAATAAAAGAGTGGTCATTCACGACGACTTACTTGCTACCGGAGGCACCGTTGATGCAGTCGGAAAATTGATGCATCAAATGAATGCAGAAGTTGTTGCATTCGCTTTTTTAATCAATTTAAATCTGATCGATTTTCAAGAGAAATTAAAACCCTATTCGGATAATTTTATTACTTTAGTGAACTATTAATTCCTACCTAGAATTAAAATAAATACCTATGATAAACAATGAAAATGTAACAAACGGTTTTGACATGAACCAATCGGAAAGTGTTAAAATGGTTGCAGATATGGCAAGAGATTTTGCCGAAAAACACATTCGTCCCTATGTAATGGAATGGGATGAAGCCCAAACTTTTCCGGTTGAAACGCTTAAGAAAATGGGGGAACTCGGATTGTTAGGCATGTTAGTGCCAGAAGAATTTGGTGGTGCTGGTTTAGGCTATTTCGAATATTCGGCGGCTATTCAAGAAATTGCCAAAGTCTGCGGTTCTGTTGGTTTATCTATGGCTGCACATAATTCATTATGTACTGGGCATATCATGTATTTTGGTAATCAAGCGCAAAAAGAAAAATGGCTTAGCAAATTGGCTACTGCCGAATGGATTGGCGCATGGGGCTTAACAGAAGCGAACACAGGTTCAGACGCGCTAAGAATGACCACCACTGCAGTGCTCGATGGAGATCATTATATTATCAATGGTGCAAAAAATTGGATCACACATGGCAAATCTGGCGATGTAGCGGTTGTGATGGTTCGTACTGGCGAAAAAGGCGATTCCAAAGGAATTAGTGCAATTGTAGTAGAAAAAGGTACACCGGGCTTTAGCGCAGGTAAAAAAGAAAATAAATTAGGCATGCGTGCATCAGAAACGACCGAAATGATTTTTGACAATTGCCGTGTACCAAAAGAAAACTTATTGGGAAAAGAAGGCGAAGGCTTTAAACAAGCCATGCAAATTTTAGATGGCGGTCGTATTTCTATCGCTGCATTATCTTTAGGGATTGCAAAAGGTGCCTTTGTTGCGGCAACCAATTACGCCAAAGAAAGACATCAATTTGGTCAAGCAATAGCCAATTTTCAAGGAATCAGTTTTAAACTAGCCGATATGGCAACGCGCATCGAAGCAGCAGAATTGCTAATTTTACAAGCTGCAGACTTAAAAAACAGAGGGTTGAAACTGACTAAAGAGTCGGCCATGGCTAAATATTATGCTTCCGAAGTAGCGGTTGCGGTAGCCAACGATGCTGTTCAGATTTTTGGTGGTTATGGCTATACCAAAGATTTTCCAGTAGAAAAATACTACCGTGATGCTAAATTATGCACTATTGGTGAGGGTACCTCTGAAATCCAAAAACTGGTTATTTCTAGAGAAATCTTAAAATAAGCGATTATTCAAATCTTTTTTTGAATAATAATGAATTAATCATACATTTGCCGTCCATCCTTTGATGGGGAAAAGAGGTAAATACTATGATCATTATCAACATTAAAGAGAACGAATCTATCGATAAAGCGTTAAAACGCTTCAAGAAGAAATTTGAAAAAACTGGCGTTCTTCGCGAGTTGCGTAGTCGTCAAGCATTCGAGAAACCTTCTATTACGAGAAGAACAACTGTTAAACGCGCTATCTACAAACTAGGATTAAACTCGGAAGAGTAATTCCTTGTTTTTTAAATATTAAAGTTGTATCTTGATATCATTCAGGGTACAACTTTTTTTTTGATGCTAACCGATCCATTTTTTCAGTACCTCCAATTCGAAAAGCGAATTTCTGCACATACACTCACTGCGTATAAAAGTGATTTGTTGCAATTTCAAAATTACTTACAATCCGAATATAGCCTTTCAAACGATTTCAATATTTCGCATACTATTATTCGATCATGGATTGTTTCGCTTATGGAACAAGGTTTAAATCCTCGAAGTGTAAATCGAAAAATTACCACCTTAAAAACATTTTATAAATTTTTAATGCGCGAAGGTTTGCAGGATAAAAATCCAATGCTTAAAATTCAATCGCCTAAAACCGCAAAAAGATTACCTGTGTTTGTTGAAGAAGAAAACATCAATCATTTATTTGATGAGCAGGAACCGAGTTCCGATTTTGAAACAACAAGAGATCAATTAATTTTATTGTTATTATATAGCACAGGCATTCGACTCGCAGAGCTAGTAGGGCTAAAGCTTTCAGACTTTGATATTCCAGCCAAAACCATTAAGGTATTAGGTAAAAGAAATAAACAAAGAATCATCCCAATTGGAGCAGAAATTATTGCTGCACAGGAGCAATATGTGCAATGCTGCAAGCTTATGCAATTCGAAAACCAAACCGAACATTTATTTAAATTAATTAATGGAAAGGCGATTTACCCTAAAATGGTTTATCGCTTGGTTAATGATAATTTATCAAAAATTACTACGTTATCTAAAAAAAGCCCGCATGTATTAAGGCATACATTTGCCACTCATTTATTAAATAATGGAGCGGATTTAAATGCAATTAAAGAATTATTAGGTCATTCGAGTTTAGCGGCTACGCAAGTGTATACCCATAATTCAATTGAAAAGCTGAAAAATATTTACAAACAGTCCCATCCAAGGGGTTAAAAAAAGGAGGAAATATGAAAATCAATGTTCAATCAATTCATTTTGATGCAGATGTGCAATTATTAGCATTTATTGAGAAAAAGGGAACTAAACTGGCGCAGTTTTTTGATCAAATCATCGATGCCGAAGCCATTCTTAGAATAGAAAAATCATCAGAAGACCACAAAAATAAATTAGTTGAATTTAAAGTAAATATTCCAGGTCAATTGTTATTTGCTAAAGACTATGCAAAATCATTCGAAGAAGCAATCGATTTATGTGTCGAGTCGTTGCGTAAACAAATATTGAAGCACAAAGAAAAATTAGCTGTTTAGCGCAATTCTTAAAAATAAAAAAGGGGGGCTTTGGTTCCCCTTTTTTATTTTATAATAATCAACAAATCAGCATATTAAATATATAAAGTATTGCTTTTTGCTTTTAAATGATCGCCTTTATTTTGACAGAACTTTTAAATCCCAAATTCCTTCAGAAAATTATTTAAAATAAATTTTGATGCTAAATGGAAATTCGTACATTTGCAGTCCCTAAAACAAGGCTATTCGCTATTTTTTGGGGAATGTACATTGAAATAAGCTATTTTAAAAGCCTCCTTAGCTCAGCTGGTAGAGCAACTGACTTGTAATCAGTAGGTCATTGGTTCGATTCCGATAGGAGGCTCAATATTGTTGGGGAGGTTCCAGAGCGGTCAAATGGGACGGACTGTAAATCCGTTACTTCGGTTTCGAAGGTTCGAATCCTTCTCTCCCCACATTTTGATTGTTTTGAAATAAGCGGGAGTAGCTCAGTTGGTAGAGCGACAGCCTTCCAAGCTGTAGGTCGCGGGTTCGAGCCTCGTCTCCCGCTCAATAAAAAAGATAGCAGGAAGTTGGGATGCAACTTCGTTTATATAAAATATAGAATAGGCATTGATTTTTCATTTAGAGGGGAAACCTTCCTTGAAAAAATTAATATCCTGAGATTTTTCTTAGGTTTTTACGCTGTAAAGCAGAAGAAATTCAAAAGCCGATGTAGCTCAGGGGTAGAGTACTTCCTTGGTAAGGAAGGGGTCAGGGGTTCAATTCCCCTCATTGGCTCGATTTTAAAGTATAATTAACAATAAAAAAAATAAATAAACATTAATAATTAAAAACATGGCTAAAGAAAAATTTGACCGCTCGAAACCACACTTAAACATTGGTACTATCGGTCACGTTGACCACGGTAAAACCACTTTAACTGCAGCAATTACTAAGGTATTAGCTGACAAAGGGTTATCAGAAGCAAGATCATTTGATTCAATTGACTCAGCTCCTGAAGAAAAAGAAAGAGGTATCACAATCAATACCGCTCACGTTGAATATTCAACAGCAAACCGTCACTACGCACACGTTGACTGTCCAGGTCACGCGGATTACGTAAAGAACATGGTTACTGGTGCTGCTCAAATGGACGGTGCGATTATTGTGGTTGCAGCAACGGACGGTCCGATGCCACAAACACGTGAGCACATTCTTTTAGCACGCCAAGTAGGTGTACCTGCATTGGTTGTATTCATGAACAAAGTAGACATGGTTGACGATCCAGAATTGTTAGACTTAGTGGAAATGGAAATTCGTGAATTATTATCATTCTACGATTTCCCAGGTGATACTATTCCAGTAATCCGTGGATCTGCATTAGGAGGCTTAAACGCTGATCCAAAATGGGTAGATAAAATTATGGAATTAATGGATGCAGTAGATAACTTCATTCCAATTCCTCCACGTTTGACTGAACTTCCTTTCTTAATGCCAGTAGAAGACGTATTCTCGATCACAGGTCGTGGAACTGTTGCTACAGGTCGTATCGAAAGAGGTGTTATTAACTCTGGTGAAGCAGTAGATATCTTAGGTATGGGTGCGGAGAACTTGAAATCAACTGTAACAGGTGTGGAGATGTTCCGTAAGATCTTAGATAGAGGTGAAGCAGGTGATAACGTAGGTTTATTGTTACGTGGTATTGAGAAAACTGATATCCGTCGTGGTATGGTTATCTGTAAACCAGGTTCAGTAACTCCTCACGCAGATTTCAAAGCAGAGGTTTACGTATTATCAAAAGCAGAAGGTGGTCGTCATACACCATTCTTTAACAAATATCGTCCACAATTCTATTTCCGTACAACAGACGTTACAGGTGAAATTACCTTAGCGGAAGGTGTAGAAATGGTTATGCCAGGTGATAACGTTACAATCAGTGTAAAATTGATCAGTCCAATCGCAATGGAAAAAGGTCTACGTTTTGCAATCCGTGAGGGTGGTAGAACAGTAGGTGCTGGTCAGGTTACAGAGATTACTAACTAATCAACAGGTAAATATTAATTAGCATTTTTCACAGAAGCAGTCCCGGCCTTATGCCGGGATAGCTTCTGTTTTCTAGCAAATAAAGGTTATATTTTTAATAGAGGTTTTTCAGCGTAAAATCCTCATTTTCAAAACCAATTTTTTAGAAAAATAATTTATTGAAGATTTTTCTTCAGCATTTAATAGAATAAATACTAACGGGTGTAGTTCAAGGGTAGAATGTCGGTCTCCAAAACCGCTGATGGGAGTTCGAATCTCTCCACCCGTGCATACCTTAAACGCATAAAAAAATGAATAGGTTAATTACATACGTCAAAGAAGCATATAACGAACTAATGAACAAGGTAACTTGGCCAACTTGGCCTGAGTTGCAAAGTAGTGCATGGGTTGTAATGGTAGCTGCTTTAATTATTGCAGTTATAGTATATGTAATGGATGCAGGATCCGGATCATTAATGAAGTTATTTTATAGTATTTAACCAAATTCAAACGCAATAACAATGAGTGAAGAATTGAAGTGGTATGTAGTGCGTGCGATAAGTGGGAAAGAGAAAAAAGTAAAGCAATATCTGGAGGCCGAAATCAATAGATTAAATGCTACGCATTTGGTGACTCAAGTATTGATTCCTACCGAAAAAGTTTTTCAAATTCGCGATGGTAAAAAAGTAATTAAGGAGAGAAGTTATTTTCCTGGTTATGTATTAATCGAAGCAAATTTAAACGGCGAATTAGGACACGTAATTAAAAATATAACTGGTGTAATTGGTTTCTTAGGTGCAGCTGGACAACCAGTGCCATTAAGACAATCAGAGGTTAACCGAATTTTAGGTAAGGTAGATGAAATGTCAGAAAGTGGCGCAGCATCTTCTGTAACTTATTATGTTGGCGAACCAGTAAAAGTAATGGATGGTCCATTCAATGGTTTCAGTGGAGTAATCGAAGAGGTAAACGAAGAGAAGAAAAAACTGAAAGTAATGGTGAAAATTTTCGGAAGAAGAACACCATTAGAATTGAATTACATGCAAGTAGAAAAAGAATAAAAACATTGAGTGATGAGTGCATCGTATTAAAGCTTCCACTTTGTACAAATGCTCATACTTAAACAAACAAATATATGGCAAAACAAATAGGCGCGCTTATTAAATTACAGATCAAAGGTGGTGCGGCGAATCCATCACCTCCTGTAGGTCCTGCCTTAGGTGCTAAAGGGGTTAACATCATGGAGTTCTGTAAGCAGTTTAACGCTAGAACTCAAGATAAACCAGGAAAGGTGCTTCCAGTCGTGATTACAGTGTATATCGACAAATCTTTCGACTTTATCATTAAAACTCCTCCAGTTGCAATTCAACTGTTAGAAGTGACTAAACTAAAAGGCGGATCCGCGGAACCTAACCGTAAAAAAGTTGCCTCAGTTACGTGGGAGCAAGTGAAAACCATTGCAGAA
>CANJWU010000051.1 GCA_947478655.1 Sphingobacteriales bacterium
ATAATGAAATTCTTTAAAATTGATTTTTCCATCAATACTGTTTTCGCAGCATCTTTAATAGAAGATTCGTTTAAAGTAATTTCTTTTCCTTTATGCCATTGATCGTTGCTCATGTAAAAGCTGCTATTGGCTTTTCCATCAAACCCAATGGCAGCGTGTATTGCACGATGCAAATCTTCAAAACTTTGATTTGATTTTATCTCTATTTCTCTACTTACTTCGTCGTAATCTTCGAAGGTAATTCTAAATTTATATATCGCCATAATGTAAAAACGATTGAATGCTAATGCTATTTACAAATTAATTATTTTTTTCTTCCAATCGCAATTATTTTGCGATTAAACCTAATTTTTTTCCTTCCATCATCATCAGTTCCAATGCGGCTGTTTTTTCGTTCGGAATAACCCCTTCTAAAATGGCTTCTCGAATCGCATTTTTCAATAAACCTACTTCTTTGCCAGCCGCTAAACCAAAAGCTTGCATAATATCGTTACCATCAATAGGAGGCTGCCAATTTCTTAATTGATCTTTGGCTTCTACCTCGATGATTTTTTCTTTAACCAGCTCAAAATTATTTTTATATTTTTTGATTTTGTATTCGTTCTTGGTCGTGATGTCTGCATTACACAAAATCATGAGCGCGTCTATGTCTTCGCCTGCTTCGAATAATAATCTTCTTACTGCCGAATCGGTAACGGTATTTTGCGCCAATACAATGGGTCTTAAATGAAGCAATACCAGTTTTTGTACCAGCTTCATTTTTTCGTTTTGCGGCAATCGTAATTCTTTAAAAATTTTAGGAACCATGCGAGCGCCTTTATCTTCGTGACCATGAAAGGTCCAACCATGATCGGGTTCAAAGCGTTTGGTGGCAGGCTTTGCAATATCATGTAACAATGCCGCCCATCTTAACCACAAATCATCGGTATGTTCGCAAATATTATCGAGTACTTGTAAAGTATGGTAAAAATTATCTTTATGTGCTTTGCCATCTATGATTTCAACACCATGCAAATTCGCCATTTCTGGAAATATAATTTGCAACAATCCGGTATTAAATAAATGTTCAAATCCAATCGAAGGTTTTGCCGAAAGCATGATTTTATTTATTTCATCGGTGATGCGTTCTTTACTTACAATTTGAATGCGTTCTTTATTTTCTGTGATGGCTTGTAAAGAAGCCGCATCAATTTTAAAATTTAATTGCGCTGCAAAACGAATGGCACGCATCATGCGCAGTGGGTCGTCGGAATAGGTTACGTTAGGCTCAAGCGGAGTTCTAATCAGCTTTTGCTCGATGTCTGTCATGCCATCGAATGGGTCAATTAATTTACCATAGTTTATTTTTGCTAAACTAATGGCTAAGGTATTGATGGTAAAATCTCTTCTGTTTTGATCGTCTTGTAAATTGCCATCTTCTACAATGGGCTTGCGCGAATCGTTTCGATAAGATTCTTTTCTAGCCCCTACAAATTCTATTCCCCAGCCTTTGTAATTCAGCATCGCCGTGCCAAAATTTTTGAAAACATTGACGGCTGTTTTATTGCCAATTTTTATAGCAACTGCTTCGGCAAATTCAATTCCATTGCCAATAATTAGAAAATCAATGTCTTTAGATTTTCTGTTTAATAATAAATCGCGCACATATCCACCAATCACATAAACCGCTACTTTGCGTTCTTGCGCTACTTCGGTAATGATTGGAATAATAGGATGTGTTAACAGATTTTTCAAATGGAATTATTATTTGGCGTGAAAATAAGAAAAAAAGCGTTATTTTCTGATAAATTCAAAGGTGCCGTTGGTTGCTAATTTAATAATGCTCGAAGGTTTTCCTGTGCCAATTTCATTTAAATCACACACATAATCTGCAGCTGTTAAAAAATAAGGGTCAATGTCGCTGCGCTCAATTGCTGCCGCTTCGCCCGATAGGTTGATAGAAGTAGAAACAATTGGAAATCTAAATTTTTGAATCAGTTGATGTGCAAATCCACTTTTAACAATTCGTATGCCAATACTACCATCTTCGTTGATGGCATTTTTTGCTAAATTTTTTGCATTGGGTAAAATAATTGTCATTGGGCTATCAGCAAATTCTATAAGGCTCCAAGCTATTTCTGGTACTTCTTGTACATAGGATTGGATTTTATTTTCATTGTCTAATAGCAGTACAAAACTTTTAGCTGCAGGTCTTTTTTTTAGAGCGATGACTTTATCAATGGCTGCTTCGTTTCGCGCATCGCAACCTAAACCCCAAATGGTATCAGTAGGATAGAGAATGGTCCCACCTGCATTTAAAACATTAATCGTTTTTTTTATTTCTTCTGTATAATTCATCAAGATAAAATTGATTGATAGAGGCCCATTAATTCAGTTGCAATTTTTTCGCTATTGAATTTTTCGACATATATTTTGCCATTGGCCGCCATGCTTTTTCTTTTGCTTTCGTCAGCTAATAAATCAGCAATTAAACCAGCAAGTTCCTCGGCGTTACTTGGCTCAAAATACAAGCTGTTGGGGCCGCCAGCTTCTGCTAGGCAAGAACCTTTTGCAGCAATAACAGGTATTTCGGAATGCAGTGCTTCTATGATTGGAATGCCGAAACCTTCAAACTTAGAAGGGTAAATAAATACATTGGCCGCTTGATAAATAGCTGGCAGATCTTTAAAATCTACCTGATTGATTTGTATAACCCGATCGCTTAATGCGTATTTTTTTATAAATGCATCGATGGTTAAACCATAAGATTTTTTCTTACCGACCATCACTAATTTCAAATGACTGGGCAATTGTAGCATGGCTTGTAAAATCACCAAAGCATTTTTTCTTTCTTCTATTGTACCTACGTATAATAAATAATTAGCTGGTAGGGCATATTTTTCTTTGACAACATTTAATGCATCACTTGTTTGTTTTTTTTCAAAAATAGTATCGCAAGCTTGGTAAATAACGTCAATTTTATTTTCGGAAACTTGATAAAATTCAATGATATCTTTTTTAGTTTGCTCCGAAATGGCAATAATTTTGTGTGCAAATTTTACCGCATGTTTAATTTTATTATCATAAATTTTACGATCAATTTTTTTATAATAATTTGGGAATCTTTTAAAAATTAAATCGTGAATGGTAACCACTGTTTTGATATTGGTTTTCTCAATGCCATCAGGTATTTCGTGGCTTAAACCATGGTATAAATCTATCTGATCATGAGCAGCATCTGCGGCAATACCAAAGCGTCTCCAAGCAGCAGAAAATGTTCCGTAAAATAAATTGCGAGGTCCGCGAATGTGTGCGTTTTTAAAATCAATGATAAAATCACTTGCGCCATCGGCTACTTTCTTTGGCGTATATAAATAATATTCGTGCGCAGGAAACACTTTGCAAATATTACTGATCGTAGACCGTGCATAATTGCCTAGTCCAGTAAAATTTGCAAAGGCTCTTTTGGCGTCGTAACCTATTTTCATTTGTTTATACGGCAACATTGTATTCTCTTAAGGCATTATTAAGAGAAGTTTTTAAATCTGTTGATGCTTTTCTTTGACCAATAATTAATGCGCATGGAACTTGGTAAGCACCTGCTGCAAATTCTTTTGTATAAGATCCAGGAATTACAACCGACCTAGCAGGAACACGGCCAATATATTCAACAGGTGTTGTACCGCTTACATCAATAATTTTAGTAGATGCGGTTAATACAACATTTGCACCCAATACGGCTTCTTTTTCGACGTGTACGCCTTCTACCACAATACATCTTGAACCAATAAAGCAACCGTCTTCAATAATCACTGGAGCTGCTTGTAGGGGCTCTAATACACCGCCTATGCCCACACCTCCACTTAAGTGAACATGTTTGCCTATTTGTGCGCATGAGCCTACCGTAGCCCAAGTATCAACCATGGTACCTTCGTCAACGAAAGCACCAATGTTTACATAGGATGGCATCATAATTACGCCCTTTGCTAAAAATGCACCATAACGCGCAACTGCATTGGGTACTACTCTTACGCCTTGTGCTACATAATTGGTTTTCAATTTCATTTTATCGTGGTAAACAAATGGTCCCACAATTATTTCTTGCATTTCGTTGATGGGAAAATATAATACCACCGCCTTTTTTACCCATTCATTTATTTTCCAGCCATCTGCTGTTGGTTCGGCAACCCTTAATTCACCTTTATCTAATTGATCTATAATTGCGTGGATAGCTTCTTTTACTTCAGTAGTATGTAAAATACTTCTATCATCCCATGCTTTTTCGATAATTGACTTGAAATTTTCGTTCATTTTTATGCTTATATTTTAGAATATGCAAATCTAATAACAAAGTATAAACAAAAGCGCTTATTTTTGAATTTATATGGCCCCAGCAAACGATAAATTAAGGATTGATAAATACCTGTGGGCCATTAGAGTCTATAAAACCAGAAGCATTGCCACCGAGGCTTGTAAAGCAGGAAAGGTAAAAATGGGCAGTCAATCGCTCAAACCTGCTCATATTGTAAAAATAGGAGACCTTTACACCATACAAAAAGACCATCAAAAGAAAATTTTAAAGGTATTGGCATTACTCGAAAAAAGAGTAGATGCAGCCAAAGCAGCACCATTTTTTGAAGATTTAACACCACCCGAATTAGACCCCAAATTAGTTTCTGTGTTTAATTCACCCGTATTAAAGCGCGATAGAGGAACTGGAAGGCCTACTAAGCGAGATCGTCGAGAAATAGACGATTTGCAAGACAGCTGGGACTAATTGTTTATAAGTGTATAAACATATAAACATCAGCGTTTGAAAGTCATTTTAGATTTAAAATAAAATAACGATATTGAACTTTTAATTATACAAAAAAGCACATGATTCAAGTAAAATTTAATACCCAAAGTCAACCTTTCTTTCAAGCTTTAAGAACGCGTACTGATCAATATTTCAAGTCGAATAAAATCAGCACCAAAGGCGATAGTCGTTTGTATTGGAAGACGGCAATTCTTTCGATCACATTTGTTGCCATTTATATTACGCTTGTTTTTTTAACGCCAGAAAGTAATTGGATTAATTTAATCTTGTGTTCCTTATTGGGTGCAAATTTTGCAGCCATTGGTTTTAATATGATGCACGATGGTGCACATGGTAGTTATTCCGACAATAAATTTTTAAACGAATCGATGGGATTCACTTTAAACATTATGGGTGGAAATATGTATGTGTGGAAGCAAAAACATAATGAGAATCACCACACCTTTACTAATATAGAAGGCCACGACGACGATATTAATTTAAAGCCCTTTTTAAGAATGCATGAAGGTCAGCAAAAGCTTTGGATCCATCGCTACCAACACTTTTACGGTGTGTTCATGTATGGTATGTCTTTAATGTTTTGGGTATTTTACCAAGATTTTAAAAGGTATTTTTCTGGACAAATTGCAGAGCATACTAATATGAGAAAAATGAAAACTTCAGATCACCTTATTTTCTGGTCTTCTAAATTTATACATATTTTATTGTTCTTATTAATTCCAATGTATACTGTTGGAGTTGTTGCTGCAATTGTAGGTTATATTACCATGTCTTACGTATGCGGAATAATTTTAGGCATTGTTTTTCAAATGGCGCATGTAGTGGAGCCCACTTCTTTTGTAACGCCTTCAAAAGGTATAGAATCTATCGAAGACGAATGGGCAGTGCATCAAATAAAAACTACATTCGATTTTGCTACTAAAAATAAAGTAGTGTGTTGGTTGTTGGGTGGATTGAACTTCCAAGTAGAACATCACTTATTTCCTAGGGTAAGTCATGTGCATTATCCGGCATTAAGAAAAATTGTAAGGGAGACTTGTGATGAGTTTAGTATTAGATATCACGAATTCCCTACTGTTTTAAAAGCTTTCAGGTCGCATCTAAGTTATTTAAGAACAATTGGTAGGGCTTAGGCTTGAGCTAAAACCCTTATAAACACTATGTTTCGACTCACATTGTGAAAATGTGGATAATTTCTAAATTTTTTTTTGAAAAGAAGTTAGCAAAAGTGAAGAATAATACATTTCTTAGAGGTATGAAATAGACCGCTTTTCCAATAGGAATAGGCTATACATAAAAAACTAAATATTAAAACTTAATTTTAAAACCATGAACAAAGCAGAATTAATTGACGCAATCGCGGCAGAAACACACATGACAAAAGCAGATTCAGGTCGTGCTTTAGATGCATTCTTAAATGCAACTACAAAATCATTGAAAAAAGGTGAGAAATTAACTTTAGTTGGTTTCGGTACTTTTTCAGTTACTAAAAGACCAGCAAGAGTAGGTCGTAACCCACAAACTGGTAAAGCAATTAAAATTGCTGCTAAGAAAGTTGCTAAATTTAAAGCAGGTGCTACTTTAGCTAAAGTGGTTAACAAGTAATTTTTAAAAAAATTATTTTAAAAAAAGCCTCGAATTTATTCGAGGCTTTTTTTTATTTCTTTTCGAAAACTAAAGAAATAGAATTCATGCAAAACCTTTTGCCTGTTGGCTTTGGGCCATCATCAAACACATGGCCTAAATGAGCATTACACCTTCCGCAAACAACTTCTGTACGGATCATGCCATGAGATTTATCTGTAATATATTGCACACTGCTTTCGCTATAAGTTTCAAAAAAACTAGGCCAGCCACAACCACTTGCAAATTTACTATCCGATTCAAATAATTTATTTCCGCAGGCAGCGCAAAAATAAAATCCTCTGTCAAAAAAATTATCATACTTTCCGGTGTATGCTCTTTCGGTTCCTTTCTTTCTAGCAATTTCAAATAATGCTGGGCTTAAAGTTTTTTCCCATTCTTGTTCCGAAACATTTATTTTTTCTTTACTTGTTTTATTGAAATAGGGATTAGTAGATGTAGTCATTTTTTTATTGCTTTGTTGCGTATTTTTAATGGTAGCATTAGATGTATTTACTTGTCCTTCACAATTGATGTTTAAGCAAATGGCTAATACCACAAATGGTATAATTGGTTTCATTTTTTTAATTATAGGGTGTTGCTAAATTAGACAAATACAATACAAATTTGTTTGCCAAAATTGGATTTCAACTGTTGGGGAAAAGTTATGCCGCCTGGAGGGTGTTTTTATGTTTCAAAAACTTTTATTTGTCACAAAAAATAATATTTTTGTTATAGGCCGATTATCTGTAAATTTAAGCATCGAAGCCACATTTACCCCTAAAAACAACCAATTTGGAACCTACTCAAACTAACGATCCAGAATACTATCACAAGGTGGTAGATTGTCAATATGCTTGCCCTGCTCATACACCAGTTCCAGAGTATATTCGCTTAATTGCTGCAGGTAAATATACGGAAGCCTATATGGTTAACTGGGAGTCAAATGTTTTCCCTGGAATTTTAGGAAGAACCTGCGATCGTCCATGTGAACCTGCATGCAGAAGAGGTAGGGTAGAAGAAGAGCCCGTTGCCATTTGTAGATTAAAACGCGTAGCCGCAGATAACAAATCGGATGTTACAGATTTAATGCCAATTATACCTTCGGTAAAAAACGGTAAACGCATTGCCTTAATTGGTGGTGGTCCTGCTTCTTTAACAGTTGCAAGAGATTTAGCGCCGCTAGGTTATTCAATAGATTTATATGATAATCAAAATAAAGCAGGTGGCATGATGCGTAGTCAAATACCA
>CANJWU010000052.1 GCA_947478655.1 Sphingobacteriales bacterium
ACAAAGCTTCTTTCGGCGAATCTTACGAACAATTAATTAGTGCCATTAGTGCCGACCGCGAAAGTTTATTGCGCATGGATGCACTAAGATCTTTTGCCTTTATTTTAATTGGCGCCGGATTACTCTACGCATTTATTGCTAAGAAAATAAAAAGTAATTACTTATTAATTGGTTTGGCTTTAACCATTACCATTGATATGTGGGCAGTAGATAAAAGATATTTGAACAATGACAACTTTGGTAAAAAAGTAAAAAACTTAGACAACGAGGTGCCACCAAATGCAGTAGATCAGGAGATCATGAAAGATCCTGCGATGTATTACCGCGTATATAATTTAACGGTAAATCCATTTACCGATGGAAATACTTCTCGCTACCATAAATCTATTGGTGGTTACCATGCAGCAAAATTAAAACGCTACCAAGAATTAATTGAAAATCAAATTTCGAAAGGCAATATGAATGTATTGAGTATGCTGAATACTAAATATTTTATTACTGCGCCGCAAGGTAGCAATCAAGCCATTCCACAAATAAACCAAATGGCTTGTGGAAACGCATGGTTTATTAATGATATAAAATATGTAGCCAGTGCAGATTCTGAAATGTTGGCTTTAACTAATTTTGATCCAAAGCAAACCGTATTTATCGATCAAAGATTTAAAGAGCGCGTAGGTACAATGAATTTGAAAAAAGATAGCACGGCCAATATTGCTTTAACTTATTATAGCCCCGATACCTTAAACTATAGCAGTAATACGGCTGCAGAAAGCTTTGCCGTATTCTCTGAAATATATTATGAGAAAGGCTGGAACGCTTATGTAGACGGACAAAAGACAGATCACATAAGAGTAAACTATGTATTGCGTGGTATGAAAATACCTGCAGGTAAACACGAAGTTTCTTTTAGATTTGAACCCGCAAATTATTTCTTAGGCGAAAAAATTGCAGGCGTAAGTTCTATCTTATTGCTTTTATTAGTTGCTGGTAATTTGTTTATGGCTTACAAAAAAAATACAATAAACGCTTAATGATACGCATCGATATAATTGCGGGCGCACGCCCAAACTTCATGAAGATTGCACCCATTATTGCGGCAATTGAATTAGAAAAACAAAAAGGCACTGCCATTGATTTTCGTTTGATTCATACGGGTCAACATTATGATCAAAAAATGAGTGGTGATTTTTTTGAACAGTTAGGAATTCCTGTACCTCATGTAAATTTAGAAGTTGGTTCGGGCACACAAGCCGAACAAACCGCTAAAATTATGATGGGCTACGAGGCATTGTTACTTGAATCACCAAGTAATTTATGTTTAGTGGTAGGCGATGTAACCTCGACGATGGCTTGCGCCATTGCTGCTAAAAAATTAAATATAGATGTGGCCCATGTGGAAGCAGGCATTCGTTCTGGCGACCGCAGCATGCCCGAAGAAATTAATCGCATGGTAACCGATTCGATTACCGATTACTTTTTTACCACTTCGGAAGTAGCCAATACAAATTTAAAAAATGCTGGCGTGGCTGACAGCAGCGTATTTTTTGTGGGTAATACCATGATTGATACTTTGCTAAAACAAATGCCGAATTTTAAACAACCTGATTTTTGGGAAGCAGCAAAATTAACCGAACAAAATTATTTTGTATTGACCTTGCACCGCCCATCTAATGTAGATGCCGATACGCAATTACAACAATTATTGTCCGAAATTATGCAACATACGCAAGGACACAAAGTAGTATTTCCGGTGCATCCGCGCACAGCAAAAATGTTGGCTCAATTAAGTATGAATTTCGATAATTTATATTTAACAGAGCCCATGAGCTATTTAGCCTTTAACTATTTAGTGAAACATGCAAAGGCCGTAATTACGGACTCTGGTGGTATTACAGAAGAAACTACCGTGATGCAAATTCCGTGTATCACTTTAAGAAGTAGCACCGAAAGACCAGAAACTTGTAGCATTGGTACCAACGAATTAATTGGCACCGATCCGGCTGCGATTAAACCTACGCTCGAAAAATTATTTGCAGGCAATTGGAAAAAAGGAGGCATTCCACCTTTATGGGATGGCCATACTGCCGAAAGAATTGTAGCAGCCATTAAATCTATTTACGCTATTTAAAAATTTATTAATGAATGCGCCTGGTCTTGATTCTATCGAGTACCACGCGCATGGTATTGTTCATTTCTTCAGAAATACACAAGCGGTAAATTAAAAATAAATACAAGCCCATGATAATGGCAGATCGCAAAATAATATCGAGGTAAATATTAGTAATCGTTGGAATAAACATATTCAATACAAACATACCCGCTCCAATCAACAATAGCCATAGGGTTTGTAGCGTGAAGGGATGAATATTCATTTTATAATTTACAAAGAAAGTAAGCAAGCTATTATATATTAAAATAGATAATGCAGTGGCAATACCAACTCCTATAATTCCTAATTGCGGAATCAATAAATAATTACTCGTAATGGCAATGGCCGCCAACACAAACATAAAATACAATCCAAAATAATAAAATTTAGAATTGCTTAAGATGGCAGAATTAACGCCAGTAAGCAAATCGAAAATTTTACTGAGGCCAATAAATAGAATGACATATTTGCCTGCTTTAAAAGCTTCGCCATTTGGCATCATAGCAAAAATACTATCGGTATTAATCCATATTAATAGAAAAATAGCCAAGCCCACCAAGGTTTGGTTGATAGCCGATTTACGGTAAATATCTTTCACCTTAGCCATGTCGTTTTGCTTAAGCGCTTCGGCTACAATAGGCGTACTAATTTGACTGACCGCTCTATAAGGCATTTCAATAACGGTAGCAATAAATAAAGCGGTAGAATAAACCGTAAAACTGGATAAGTTAATGAGCGAACTAATCATATAACTATCAATTTTATTAACCAGCGTAGAACCTATGCCGGCAATAATAATAAAGCCCAAGAAATACAGAATTTCTTTTTTGATTTTTGCATCCTTTAATACCGTAAAATCTGGTTTAAGATTAATCCCTCTTAACTGATGTATATAAACAATATTGATGAGCAGACCAGAAAAATACAATAAAGTAATGGCCACCATTAATTGATCGAAAGTTAAATAATGTAAATAATTAGCGATCAATAATAATGACATTCCAAATCGTAAATACACATCGCGAATGAGTTTTGGAACTACAATACGCATTTGTGTACTGCAATATTGTTCGGTAATATTTTGATAAACATAAATGATGGTAAAGGGGATGAAGTACCAGTAATAATGCAGTACTAAGGGTGAGTTCTCTTGAAAAGAACTGACAAACAAGGGTCGCATTAAAATAAATACGATGCTAAAAAATACAATCCCAATAATAGGCGTTACAAAAATAAAAAATTGAAAACCTTGGTCGTTTTTTTCTTTGTTTCTAAAATAAGGATAAAATTTATTGACCGCATTGGGTACGCCAATTTGTGCGAAGTAAGCTAAGAACAAACCCATCTCTAAAATAAATCGGATCAAGCCTATTTGATCGAGTGGCAAACATTTTGGAAACAACCATACGATATTAATATAGCCCAAAACCACGCCCAAATATTGAACGATGATTGATTTGAAACTTTGACGGATAACGATTCCCAATTTATTGCTTTTGATAAATAACGGTAATACAAGCACCATATTTTGGTGGCTGCAAGCGCATGGCTAATTTAACGATTGGCCGGGTCATTTTATATACTAATTCCAGCGTCTCGCCTTTTAATTTTAAAGTGTTGCGTAAAAACACTTCGTAATAATTGCCATAATTTAATTTGTTTGCCGGCTCTTTATGCACCGCTACCACGCTTAAGCCAAACAATGGCGCAATATTACGCAAGGATTGCTCTTCCCATAAATTGATATGATGCGGCGGTAAATTTAATGTGTGATCGGGGTCGTTGCTAAATAAATAACATTCGTTATTAGGAACGCTGATGGCATAAAGCCCGCCTGTTTTTAAACAAGCAATGCTATCTGCAAAAAAATCTTTGAGCTCGGCAATGTGTTCGACCACTTGAAAAGAACAAATTAAATCGTAATAATTGGCATGCGTTTGTAAATGCACATCGACTAATTGATTGAATACTTGTAGTCCTTTGGCCTGTGCGCTTGCCACTGCATGTGGATTCAATTCTAAACCGATGGCTTCGGAAACGCCCAATGTTTGAATTTTTTCTAGAAAAGAACCATGTGCGCAACCAATTTCTAAGACCTTTCCGCCCTTTGGTAAATAAGGAATTAATTGTTCGTGTTCCCATTTCCAATTGGCATAATAATGCGCATAGTTTTTTTCGAGTGCCTCGTAGAAGGCTGCATCGCCAGCTATTTGCGCGGGCGCATAAAATTTTAATTTGCTTTGCTTACACTCACAAACAAATACTTCTGAAATATTTTGAAATTGCGCACGCACATTTAATCCCAATTCATCGTACAATGCAATAATTTGTTCGCTCGCTATGCTTTCTACAATATTTATCGACTCGCTTAAATTGATTGGACTTTTAATTTGCATGTTGTGTTGCGATTAATATATTTTTTAATGACTGAATGCGGAAACTCATTTCGTAATGTTGCTCCATATGCTTGCGCGCTGCAGCACCCATACTAGCTACTAATTCCGGATTACCTAATAAGTCGATTATTTTTTGTGCCATGATTTCGTATTCGCCTTCCTCCACTAAATAACCTGTTTGTCCATCAACTACTGCCTCGCGTATGCCTGCATGTTTGGTGCTCACAATTGGGAGCCCAGTAGCAGAAGCCTCCAAAATGGTATTGGGCGTGCCTTCGGAGTCGCCGCTGGCGGTTCGCAAAGAATGTTGCACAAATATTTTTGATTTTTTTAGATAGGCTGAAATTTCTTCTGGCGTTTTAACGCCTGCTAATGTTACGGAATCTTGTAAGTTTAATTCTTGTATTAATTCGGCACATTCCTTTTGTAATTCGCCACCACCAATCATGACTAAAGTGGCATCGGCTATTTTTTCTTTAACGAGTGCAAAACTTCGGATGACTAATTGTGGTGCTTTTTTGCCAGTTAAGCGACCCACCGAAATTAATTGATTTGCATTTTTTGCAGGCAAGGTGGTTTGGAAATTTTCTAATTCAACGCCATAGGGATTATTTACGATTTTGTCAGCAGCAATACCTAATTGCATTAATGCATTTCGCATATCTTCCGAAACCACAATGATTTTAGCCGCTTTTTGTGCCATGGCCAAATAGCGTGCTTTATAATTTTCGATGGTTTTATATTCATAAGCATCGAAGCCATGAAAGTGAGCTACTAAAGGGATTTGAAGACTTTCACAAACTTCCGAAAAATTACAAGCGGTAATGCCATACTCGGCTAAAACCACTTCAATTTTTTCTTTTACTAAAAAGTTTTTTAAAGCTTTTTGGTATTGCTGAAAATAAAATGCAGGAAAATATTTTTTACAAGCACCCCGAATTACATCGACCATAAACAAGCCATTGAAAATGGATTTTCTATGGGCATCTTGAAAAGGCATCCAACCATTGGTAAGGGTGGCCACTGGTTCCAAATATTTTACTTGGTTATGAATAAAAGTTTCGGAATAAGAATATGGCTGAGTAAATGCAATTAATAATCTCATGTTATTTTTTTGCTCTAGCCACTACCAAAAAAGTACAAGCATCGGTATTTTTAGTTTCTTGCTTGGTTACTTTATCGAATAAATGAATGAAAATTTGCATGATGAAAATAAATATTTGTTTAATAGGGCTAGGCAAATTAAACATCAAACCATCTTGAAACAACTGCAAACCCATAGCAGGCCTGCCAATGATGCCTCTAAAATCAACCACTTCAAATCCATTTCTTTCCACTACTTTTTTTAATCCACTCGAAGTCCAACGCCAAAAATCATTTGGATCTGGATGAAACATCCAATAACCATGCGTGGTTAATAATAACAATCCATCATTTTTTAAAATACGATGCGATTCTTGTAAATATAATTCGGGATCATCGACATGCTCTAAAACCTGCGTAGATAGTAAGATATCGGCTGCACTATCGGCATAATTTAATTTGCCTTGTGCATCTAATTTAATATCGATGGCTGGGTTATCGGAAAGGTCTGCACCTAAATAACTATTAATTTTGGTTTCGAATAAAGTTTTATAAGGCATACTACCACATCCATAATCGACCAAAATGCCATTGTTAGATTTAATATGTTTTTCGATGGCATACTCAATGAGTTTGCGCAACATCTTAAGGTAATAACGACGAGGATGAAACCAACCAGGTTGGGTTCTTTGGATTGCTTCGGAACTATTATGTCTATATTCGTTCATTTGATCGGATAAAACTTCAAAATTTTGCTCTAAAATACTACATTCGTCTTGAAAATAGAAACAGCGCGCTAGAAAGCCAAAGATTATGAAAGTATTGTTCACCTTTCCGGGCCTTGCCCATTATTTATCGGCCTTACTCGGACATTTACAAAACGACGAGGGAATGGAAGTGGCGGCTATTATTCCACAAGGCAAAAGCCAATCGCGTGGCGAAGGCGTGCATGTGCAAACGCAATCCAATACCCGAACCATTAGCGGCGAAGAAGCCATTAGTTTTTTAGGCAAACCTTATTTTAAAAATTTACCCGAAATTTTAGCAGAGGAGCAACCCGATATTTTAGTGATTGGTTGGCCATATGCCCTCGATTTAATTTTTAATTCGACCTTGCGCAACACCATCAAAAAATATAAGATTAAATTAATTTACAAAGGCATTCCATTTAATTTGCCTGCCAAAAATAAGATCAAATATTTTTATTATAGCGAACAATTTACCGGTGGAGAAGCAGAGGCTTCGGGAAAAAATTTCTTTGGCTTTTTAAAATTTTATTTGATTACGCAATTGCGAGGAATATATTTAAGAATGGTGGATGCGCATGTTTACTATATCGACGAAGCGATTGAAAACATTGCATCGTATGGCGTTGCAAAAGAAAAAATATTTATTACTTATAATTCGCCCGATACCGATACGCATTTAGCCATCGAAGCCCAATTACATGATCAAAAAGCAGATCATCCTAATTTATTACATGTGGGTCGATTGGTGAAATGGAAACGCGTTGATTTATTAATTGATGCCTACCGTAAGCTGAAAAATAAATACCCTCAACTTACTTTAACCATTGTAGGTAATGGACCAGAAGAAGCTTATTTAAAAAATTATGCTGCGGCAGATAGCGATATTATTTTCTTAGGCGCCATTTACGATCCGATGGAATTAGGTCGTGTATTTAAATCTGCCTCTATTTATGTATTGGCTGGAATGGGCGGCCTGTCTATTAATGAAGCCATGTGCTATGGCTTACCGATTATTTGTTCGATAGCAGATGGCACCGAAAAAGCGATTGTACGCGCCGATTACAATGGCTATTATTTTGAAAGAGATAACTTATCTAGTTTATGCGATAACATTGATTTGCTCTTGCAAGACGAAGCGAAATTGAAATTATTTGGTGAAAGATCTTTGCAAATAATTAAAGAAGAAATTAATATTCGAACAGTGAGTAAACGCTATGTGAAAGCTTTTGAATATGTAATGAAAAGTGCTGCGGACG
>CANJWU010000053.1 GCA_947478655.1 Sphingobacteriales bacterium
GTAAAACTGAGTTTGCCATGCAAATTGCACGAGTAACTGGGCGCCCAGTTTATAAGATTGACCTTTCGGAACAGCAGTCTATGTATTTTGGACAATCGGAACGCAATATTAAAAAGTTGTTTAAGCAGTATAAAACTTTTTGTTTGTTTAGTAAGGTAACACCTATAATGCTCTGGAACGAAAGTGACGCAGTCTTCTCTAAGCGTATCAAAGTTGAAAAAACAATTGACCAAAGTAGCAATGCAGTTCAAAATATTATTCTAGATGAGCTAGATAGTTTCGATGGTATATTAATCGCAACCACAAATATGGTCGACAATTTCGATCCTGCTTTTGAACGTCGTTTTTTAATGAAGATACAATTTGATAAACCAGGTGTAGCGGTGCAACAACAAATTTGGAAAAGTAAAATCAACGATTTAGAAGACGAAATGGCTTTTAACTTAGCTAGCTCTTATGCTTTAAGCCCAGCACAAATAGAGAACGTAGCCAAAAAGGTGATGTTTAACGAGTTGCTTAATGAACCAGTAAATAAGCAAGTGATCAATCTTTTTTGTGAAGAAGAATTGGGTAGTAAAACCAAAAAATCGGTGGGGTTTAATTTGTTAAAAATGTAAATTATAAAATATGTTAGTACATAAAAAATTACCAAAATCAATTTATAAAGAAAGAGCAGAAGCAGAACTCTATCGTTATTATGCAGAAATAGCCTTGTTAAACATTGTAGATAATAGAATGGCTCAACTAGACTATTTTTGGCAGAAAATTTATGAAACAAGTAGAATTTATGCTACTTATTTGATGAACGAAACTTGGCCTGTGTTTCAGGAAATTAATACATCGGAGGTTTATAGCGTGCAGTCTTTAAATTATATCAACAAGCATTTTCGTTATTATTATGCTTTCGATTTAAAAGGGATGATGATGAATACAATAACTTCTGATCTTGGAAATCTTGTGAATGGAGAAAATAGAGATTTTGTGAATATTTCTTTAAATGTAATTTGCAAGTCCGTTTTTTTAACAAATAAAACAATAGCAGAAGAAGGCTTCCCCGAAACTAGATCTAGTACTTGGGATTTTGCAACAACCATTGCCCATAAAATAGCAGATACTATAGAGCTAAAACACAAAGACGCTAATTTTTTTCAACTGGTAAGCCCATTTGAATTTTATTTAAAGCCAAACATTTTGGGTTTATTACAAAGGTTTTATTCGGAAAATAGATTATAAAAATGAAAACATTAATTATACATCCAGCAGATGCTAGTACGGATTTTTTAAAGCCTATTTATGCGCATATTCCAAAGGAAGATTGTACATTGGTTACAGGAGGCATAACAAAAGCGGAAGTAGCCGATTTAATACAAAGTCATCAACAAATTATATTATGTGGACATGGATCGCCCGATGGCTTGTTTGCTATAGCGCAATTTAAAAACACCACCTATACCGATTTTATCATTGATGAAGAAATGGTCGGACTATTAAAACAAAATAAAAAAGTAATTGCCATCTGGTGTTTTGCTTCTGATTTTATCAAAAGGCATCAGATTTCAAATACTTTTTGCTCGGGGATGTTTTGCTCGGAAATGATTGAAGCTATTATGTTTGAGCCCACACCTGTTGAAGAATATCAAATTACAGAAAGTAACGATTGTTTTGCTAAGGAACTTGGATTAAATATTCATTTATCAGTTGATGACATTCATGCAAAGTTACAATCGGGTTTATATGCAGCCTTAGCCGATACCAATGCCATCGCTAAATATAATATGATACGATTACATTTTTTGTTACAATAATTGTTTAATTTTTAAAAAATAAATAACATATGACATATTTATCAAAATCGGATTTTCAATTGGCATCTACTTGCCCTAAGAAATTAGTGTATAAAAAGAAATATTACCCAACGAGTAATGATACTAATGAATACATGGACATGTTGGCGCAAGGTGGTTATATAGTTGGGAAAATGGCTACATTGCTATACCCAGATGGTATAGAGATTGAGGGAAACACAAAAGATTGCATACTTGCTACAAACGATTTGTTGCAAAGAGAAAATGTAGTCTTATTTGAAGCCGCAATAGAATCTAATCAAAAATTAATTAGAATAGATATTCTAGAGAAAAAAGGTAATCATATCCACTTAATAGAAGTTAAATCAAAATCGCATAATTCAAAGGAGGAGAAAGAGGATAAAGGATTACACAAATATATTGAAGATGTTGCCTACCAATATTTTGTATTAAGTGAATGTTTCCCTCAATATAATATCACTTGTTCGCTATTAATGCCTGATAAATCCATAAGTACTCCAATCGATGAACTTGCAAATTGGTTTAGCATTATAAAACAGGAGAAAATTAC
Source organism: Sphingobacteriales bacterium (assembly GCA_947478655.1). The sequence goes on from CANJWU010000053.1 coordinate 2,377, forward strand.
AGATGCTGAATTAGATGAATTGCCAGCTCAACAAAGACCGGCATTTAATAAACCAGATGTATTGTTTAAATATGAAAATAATGAGAAGAGAGATGAATATATATATCAACTTAGAACGGCTGGCATATTAGGATTTAAAGAGGTAACCAATGAAGTTATTGGTATGCAATCAGAAATCCGATCAAGAGCATCTAATTTTATTTCTATCTTAAATAATGAAATTACTGATGAGGATTACCAAATAAGTAAAATCTGCAAGGGGTGTGAATTCAATACACCAGAACAGAAGCTGAATGGATTTAAAGAATGTTGGGGTGAATTAGCTTATACCGAACCAAATATTTTTGATTTGTATTATGGTGGAGCTAAAGTTAGCAACTATAAAGGTTTCTATTTAAATGAACTTATAGATAATAAAAAAACAAGTTTGTTTGACATTGACATAGAACGTTTAAGAAATGCAAAAGGGGAGATGAGTAAAAGAGGAGAACGTCAACTTATTCAAATTAAATATACTAAGGAGAATAATGAGTGGTTATCTCCAGAAATGAAATCTACGATTAAAGAATTCAAATACCCATTACATTTTATTGATTTCGAAACCTATACAGGAGCTTTACCATATCATAAAAATATGCGCCCGTACGAGCTTTTAGCTTTTCAATGGAGTTGTCACACCATTAATTCTCCCGGAGCCACACCAGTTCATTCAGAATGGATACATACTGGAGAAAAATTCACGAATCCAAAAGAGTTTCCAAATTTCGAATTCGCAAGATCATTAAAGAAGCAAATCGGAAATACTGGTACACCATTTATGTGGTCCAGCCACGAGAATACAGTACTTCGTTCAATTCTTAAACAGATGGAAACACGTAATGTGGAAGATAAAGAATTAGAGCAATGGCTAAGAGATATGACGCATGATAAAGATGATCATAGGGTAGGGCGTTGGATAGATATGAATCAATTAGCATTAAAATACTATTTCCATCCTTATATGAAAGGCAAAACATCTATAAAGAAAGTTTTACCAGCCATTTGGAGTAGTTTTAATTACTTACACGAAATTGAATATTTTAAGGAGTACAAGTCAGATACTTTTATTCAAGGTATTTTAGATCCATACGACACATTAGCTACTAAAGTTTTAGAGACTGATATCGAAGAAGATGTTGTAAAAGGTGGAACGGATGCAATGCGCGCATATCAGCGCATTCGTATGGATAACAATCTTAATACAATTCAGAAAGATGAAATAAGAAGGCAATTATTAGAGTATTGTAAATTAGATACTATGGCGATGGTAATTATTTGGGAGCATTGGAGGAGATCAATTGCGGTATCTCATATCTGATATTTAAAAGCAAAAACTAATTAATCAGTTTTATTATATTTATTACTAATTTGTATGTTAAATAAAGGATAAGTTTTTAAACAGATTTTTTATAATATATTTTTCATTTAAATTTAATCATCATATGGCCATAAAAAAAGACGAAAACCATGCAATTATAGTTAGAGTTGACTGGAATGAACACAAATGGGTGAAACCAAGTTCTGATTTAAGCTATGCAAATAATTTTGGATTTGTTAGGGAAAATCAAATTAGTTACACATCATTTAATTTCGCACATGAATTGTATGAAACTGAGCCAGATGGTAATTGGTATGGTCTAATACCTGCATTTTGGAAAAGAACGCCAAAATCTGAAAAAATTATAAATCTTAAGTTTGTAATACTTATAAGTAATTATGAAAATAAAGATTTTATTGTGGGTTTGTTTGCTTGCCCAACAATTGCTAAGAAAAAAATAAGGACTAATAAGATTAAAGATTATGAACAATTCGATTGGATTAATATAGGTAGTCTACCAGCAAATATTATAAGATTTGAAAATTATATTGATTTAACATTATTAGATCATGGAAGAGCATTTGGTGATCAAGAAACAAGTAAAATGGGGTGGAATTATTTAAATCAGTCACAAGTAGGCTATGTTTTAGATTGTATTGATGGGAAAAATTCATCAGATAGAAAATTTAAAAAATTAAAATTCAACTATTTTAAATCTATAAAATGATTATAGAAACGTTTATTACAGAAAATTAAATTATAATAATGTTGATTATCTAATAGATTTAATAGAATATTTTTATAAATAAGTTTTTAGCCAATTAAATGAAACATATGACAGAAAAAGAACTAAAACAAATATTTTCTCAAAAAAAAGAGAAAATTGACAAAAAAGGTAAGATAACTGCAGGCTTCAGAAACACTACTTTTGTAGAATTTTCAAACTGGTATAATTTAGCGGTTTTTAATGAGGGATGTAATTATTGCGGTATTACAAATTTACGAAGCCTTGAATTATATGAAATGCAAAGAAATGGAGAACGTCCTGATGCAACAAGAGGAGGAAAGCGGGGAAAGAGACTTGAATTGGACAGAGTAAATCCTAATTTACCATATGATAATCTTGATAATATAGTATGGTGTTGCTATTGGTGTAACAATGCTAAATCCAACTTTTTTACAAATGATGAATTTTTACCTATAGCTAATGCAATAGGTCAAGTTTTACGAAATATATAATAATATGCCGATACCAAACAATATTTTTAGAGAGCATGTGTTTCAGGCAATACTGAAAATTAAACGAGAGGGAATTCCTAATCGACGTAACACAAGACAGTGGGGTCTTCAATATGAAAATGAAATTTATCCATGTAAGCTTTTAATTTCATGGGGTAATCTTTATGCAAATGGAGAGGAATTTGATCCTAACCCTAATAATTTTCAAGCACATATGGCTAACGAATATTTAGCAAACCTGGGTTTTGAAATAATTGAAATTTAAATCTTAATTATCTAAGAAAGCAGCTAAACAAAATTTGCAGTTTAGTCTTTAAATGAAGCTTAATGCTGGGTGTCATTTTCAGCAGTGGCGGTCAGATTTTATCTCCGAAATCTCCGGCTTCGATAAGGGAATACGATTTAAGCCACTTTTCAGGTTTAACAATTTCCATTGGTAGCCCCATACATTAAGCCTGAGCCCAAAACAAATACCTATCGCTTGGTAGTGTCGGTTAATAATATTACGCCCGTAAAACGCTTTATTTTAGGGTTGCAGAAGGATGTGGAGGTTGTAAGCGGGGAAGGGTTGTAGCGTCTTATGAAATTAGATCCGCTCAAATAAAAACCTTCCTTTATCATTTTTTATTGTTCAAATTAATGTGAAAATTGCGGCATATGCTAGACTTGATAGCGAAAGCAATTCAGTATCGTATTGTCTAAAATCGGTTATATAGCATTGATTTTAAAATTAATGTTTCCAAATTTAGAAACTTATATATACCTTTGTGATGTTTAGCATTAAACTAAAATTGAAGTACTTTGAGACTAAGTTTATGGAGGAGGCTAATCAGTTTATAGCGGAACTTGACCCAAAAACTATCAAACATGGCAAAGAAAGCAATCAAGACTTATTCACTTACCGAAATGAAAGATAAGTATATCGGTAAAGTAGGAAATGCAAACCGTGACGAATATGAATACGAACTTCGGATGGACGTGCTAGGGAAAATGATAAAATCTGCAAGACAAGAACGCCATTTGACACAAGAGGAACTTGGTAATTTAATTGGTGTTCAGAAAGCGCAAATTTCAAAACTAGAAAGCAGCGCAAACAGTGCAACAATAGATACTATTTTAAAAGTTTTCGGAGCATTAAAAGCAGAAATTAATTTTAACGTAAAACTCGAAGACAACTTTGTTAAACTAGCATAAAATAAAGTCCAAGAGTCGAAAATTTTAATTTTGACGAAAATTTAAAAAGGTTAAATGAAAATTTCAAAAAAAGTTAAAAACTATTTATTCAATATAATTTCATTTATCTGCTGTACGTTTTCTGTACATGCGCAAACTACCATTTTACCTGTTAATTCTTATGGCGTTTGGGATAGATCAAATGCCTATAACATTTCAGTTGATACCGATTACAATTATTTGCGTGGCAAAAGCGCCGATGTAAACTGGGAAGATGTGCAAGCGAATAATTCAAATCAATACGATTGGTCTGCAATTCAAACTATTTTACAAGCAGCTTACCTCAACAATCAAATGGTTAACATAAGCGTAGGAGTGGGTCCCGATGCCCCAGCTTGGATTTACGCTAATGGCGTACCCAGTGTGCTTACGAACGATACTCAACATCCAAATTGGACACAATACCCATATTATTTAGATACCAACTATAAATCATATTATTTCAATATGATAGAGAGTTTTGGTAATTTTTTACGATCACAACCAGCAAATTTATTTAATCATATTGCATACATTCAAGTAAAAACTGGATGCACAGGAGATGAGGTTGCCTATAAGGGTACACCGCTTAATGCTACTTATACTATTTCCGAAAATCAATGGCGTACATTCCGTTTAGAAGTTTTCGAAAAATTTAGATTAACATTTAATACAGGAAATAGTAATACCCAAATTGGATTGCTATTTAATAATATTGATCCGGTTGACGAACCTTTAGAATGGCAATGGGTAAGCAATAATATTACATATGGATTTGGCATAAAAGGCGGAGCATACGCAAGAGGGCATCATCTTACAGACGAATTAGATTTTAAAACCACTTGGACACCTTATCTGGTGAATCCGCTAGGTTTACATTTATTTTCTGCAGCAGAAATGGATCAAACATGGACAAAGCCATTGTACCAAATTAATGTTCCATTAGGTTTTTATTGGGGTGCATTAAGCGGGCTGAATACAGGTCTTTCTGTTTGGCTCGTTACCCAAAGTGCTTTGCAAGAAGCACAAGCTAGACCAGCATTACATGATGTTTTTAAGCTATTCAATAAATATGCAAAACAAGTATATCCTAGTACTGCAGCTGCTGCGTATTCTATTTTTCACGAAGGTTTAAATGCTCAAAACACTGTTAAATTTCCAGAAAATATTTATGGTGCAACCAATAAGCAAAATCAGGCTCGATATATTGCTATTTGCAATGCCTATACAAGCCGCGGTGCTCAAATGGATGATGTGTATTCGGCAACTCAAGGACAAGTATATCAGCGTGATCAGCAAACAGGTTATAACGATGCAGGTTGGAATATAGAGGAAGGGAATTACGAAAGATGGATAACGCAAATAAATCCAGATGAAACGTCTATTGGTCTTTTTAGAGTAAGAGGTGTTATTAATGCTAGCTCATCAATATACGACCGTTTTGCAC
>CANJWU010000054.1 GCA_947478655.1 Sphingobacteriales bacterium
GCTATGATAGCCGATTTAATTGCTATTCTGGGCTCTATAGATATTGTATTAGGAGAAGTTGATAGGTAATATGCAGATTCGAATTGCGGAAATAAAAGATTTAGTTGCTATTGTAGATATTTACAATAGTACCATTCCTTCTCGAATGGTTACGGCCGATACGCAAAGCGTAAGCGTTGCAGAAAAATTAGATTGGTTCAATAGCTTTGCAGAACCTCGACCAATTTGGGTAGCCATCGAAAACGAACAAGTAATTGCTTGGTTAAGTTTCAAATCATTTTATGGCCGACCTGCTTATGCTGGCACCATCGAAATAGCCATTTATATAGACGAGCAATTTAGAGCTAAAGGAATAGGCAAAACCATATTGCAATTTGCCATTGCAGCAGCCAAAGAAAGAAACATCCATACCCTACTCGCTTATATTTTTGAACATAATTTGCCGAGTATACAATTTTTTCAAAAAAATGGATTCGTAAATTATGGCGTTTTACCTGAGATAGCCATCATGGACCAAAAGCACTACAGCTTGGGCATTTACGGCCTCAAGGTATCTTAAAAAAACAAAGCGCCAGGTTTTCACCCAGCGCAATTGTTAACCTAAAAAAAACAATTATTGGAAACCATCCAATTTCTTTTTACTGCTTAATTGGAACGAGCAGCTTTTAATTTCAATTTTAACTTATCAACCAAAATATACATTACCGGAACTAATATTAAAGTCAGGAAGGTTGCAAAAATTAATCCGAAGATCATGGTCCATGATAATGGGCCCCAGAATGCAACACTGTCTCCACCGAAAAATATATGAGGATTGAAAGTGGTAAATAAAGTAGCAAAGTCGATATTCAAACCAACTGCTAATGGTATTAAACCTAAAGTAGTAGCGGCTGCCGTTAATAAAACGGGCGTCATACGCGTTCTACCTGCTGTTAAAATCGCATCGTAGGTAGACATGCCCTCTTCCATTTTGAGATCGGCAAACTCGACCAGCAAGATGCCATTCCTTACCACAATGCCGGCTAGGGCCACAATACCAATACCCATCATAACTACCGACATGGTCATTTTAAAAATACTGATTCCTAAAAATACACCAATAATACTGAAGAAAATTTCTGTAAGAATAATGGCTGGTTTACTAATGGAATTAAATTGAATTACTAATATCAATAAAATCAAACCGAAAGAAACCATCAAAGCAGTACCTAAAAACTTGACTGTTTCTAATTGCTCTTCTTGTTCACCTGCCATTTTAATATTCACTCCATCTGGTGCATTAAATTGATTGATCTCGTTTTGAAGCGAGGCAACCACTTCGTTTGGTGTATAGTTGCCTAATACATTTGAAGAAAGAATAATAATTCTTTTTTGTTGTTTACGTTTAATACCGCCATAGGTATTTACATATTTAACATCTGCAAAAGCTGACATCGGTACTTGACGAATCATGCCACCCATGGCCATATCTCTGTAGGTTACGCGCATGTTTCTCAACACATCTAAATTATTTCTTTGCTCTTTTGCAGCGCGTAAATTAATTTCGTAATCTTCATTTAAATCACGGAATTTAGAAATTTCTTTACCAAATAAAGCGGTTCGCAATTCCATAGCCACTTGACCTGTTGCAATACCTTCGCGATTTGCACGCTCTCTATCAATATCAAAAATAATTTCTGGTTTATTATTTTGAAAATCAGATTTTAACTCTTCTACCCCTGGTACATTTTTATTATCTAAATAAGATTTCAAATGAGTTGCAGTTGCCATTAAAGAATCTAAGTCGTCACCGGTAATTTCTATTGATATCGGTTTTGCTGTTGGCGGACCCGCTTGTTCTTGCGATACGGCTATTTCTGTTCCAGGTATACCTTTTACTTCTTCCCTAATTTTATCTAAATATTCTTGGGTACTTACCCCATTTCTTTCGCCATATGGCACAAAGGCAACAGATACTTTTCCTTTATTTGGATAATTACCTTGGTCTTCGTCTCTAGGATCGGTTACCCCAACGGTTACATTCGAAATAACAGAAGCAACAATTGGATTATCTTTTCCATCTAAGGCTTTGATTACTTTTTGCTCCACTTTTTTAATTACTTCGTTGGTAGCAGATTGATCGGTACCAACTGGTAAGCTCACATATACATACACAAAGTTTGGTTGTGAGGTTGGGAAAAACACAAACTTAGGTGTCCTAATAGCCATCAATATAAAGGTGAATACAAATAAGCCTAAGGTACCTAACAATATTTTTCCGGGTCTAGCTAAACACCAAATTAATTTTTGTGTATACCATTCCTGAAATTTAGGCCATGAATTGTTTTGAAAATCACGAATTTTCTTTTCTAAATAAAAATGGTGAAGCAAATAAAACAAGCCTAACACCACAATTAAATTACCAAAACCAAAATTGATTAGATAGCCTAAAATAGCTGCTCCGCCTATATATTTTAAATTCTTTTTAACTTTATTATCAAACTCCGGTTTGTGGTTTTCATCTTCGTTATGCGGTTTCATAAAATCAACAGCAAAAACCGGATTGATAATATAAGCAACCAATAAAGAAGCTAATAAAGTTATAATTAAAGTAATGGGTAAATAAAACATGAACTTACCAATTACACCTGGCCAAAATGCCAAAGGTACAAAGGGCGCAAGTGTGGTCATGGTACCCGAAAAAACAGGTAGGAATACTTCTCCAGTTGCTTGCTTTGCGGCTTGTTTAATTGGCATTTTTCCATTACCAAAAATTCGATGGGTGTTCTCTATGACCACAATCGCATCGTCTACTACAATACCTAATGCCAGTAAGAAAGAGAACAATACAATCATGTTCATGGTAAAACCAATACTTGGCATAATAATGAATGCAATAGCCATTGATAATGGAACCGATAATGCCACAAATATGGCATTGGTTAATCCCATAAAGAACATTAAAATAATGGTCACTAATACGAATCCAATAACAATGGTATTAATTAAATCGTGTAAAGTTTCTCTGGTTTTAGCCGATTGATCTCCTGTAATTTTAATATCTAAACCTTTAGGAAAGTCTTTCTCTTGTAATTCCGCAATGATGCTTCGGATTTTATCGGATGCTTCGATTAAATTCTCCCCACTTCTTTTCTTTACATTTAAGGTAATTACATTTTTACCATATAACCTAGCATAACTTTCTTGCTCTTTAAAACCACTCACTACTTCGGCAATATCTTTTAAATAAACAGAACCACCGGTTGGTGTTTTTACAATGGTATTAGACATATCCAAGGCATTTGGAAATTCTTTTTTAATATTTAAGGTTCTACGAACACCATCAATATTGATGGTTCCGCCCGATGCCGAAATATTTTCGTATCCAATTGCACGCTCAATATCGTTGAATGAAATTTGCGCCGCATTCATCTTATTCAAATCTACATTGATTTGAACCTCTTGTTCTAATGCGCCCACTATATCAACTCCAGAAATTTGCTTAATGGATTCGATTTTATCTTTCATGATATCGGCAAAATCTTTTAATTTTTTCAAATCAAAATCACCAGATATATTCACATATAAAATTGGCATTTCCGATAAGTTAATATCAATTACGCTTGGAGCTTCGGGTAAATTATTTGGTAAATCAGATTTAGCCTTATCTACTGCATCTTTCACCCTTTGCTTAGCATCTTTGATATCAATATTGGTATTAAATTCGGCGGTAATGAAAGAGAAATCTTGGTAAGAATTAGAAGTAATTCTTTTCAAACCTGGCGTAGATTTTAATTGCTTTTCAATTTGTTTGGTTACCAAATTTTCCATGTTTTGTGGCGAAGTACCTGGATAAATGGTACGCACAAATATTTTGGGAATGGTAATTTCCGGAAAATTCTCTTTTGGTAAATTTTGATAAGCAGCATAGCCAATGATCGAGAGCAATACCGTGATCACATAAATAGCTGTTTTATTATTGATGGCCCAATTCGAAGGGCCAAATTCTTTTATTTTATCTTTCATTATAATTTAATTAAATCACCCTCATTTAAATTTTGGTAACCAGTTACAATTAGCTCTTCGCCTTCTGTTAAGCCAGTTTTAACTTCTACTGTTCCTTTGTAAATTAAACCAGTTTTAATGACTCTTTTAGAAGCAACTATTTTATCACCATTTTTTACAGCAACCATTATATATTGACCCGCTTGGTCATTTTGAACAATATTCATTGGAATAGTGAAAACATTTTTTGCTTTATAGTCGATAATATTCAACATTGCAATCATGTTTGGTCTTAAATCGTTGCTATTACCAATTTTAACATCAATACTAAATGTTCTACTTGAAGGGTTAATTACTCTACCCACAAAAGTTACTTTGGCATCAATCATTTTATTTAAATCGGGTAAACTCACGCGTGCTTTATCACCAATTTTAATGGCTTTTAAATAACTTTCCGCTAATTCGGCAGTTACTTTTAATTGTTGCAAATTCACAACCCTCATGGCAGGTTTCATTGCATTGGCCATCTCTCCTACTTTAATATCTACTTGATCTACGGTGCCATTAATAGGTGATTTTATTTTAGTCAAACTCAACTGTTCATTTGCTGTCGACATAGCACGCTCTAAAGCATCTTTATTATTTTTTGCTTGTAAAAATTGAATTTCGGTACCAATCTTTTGATCCCATAAATTCTTTTGTTTGTTATAAACAACCGTTGCCAAGTCTAAGCGATTCTGCAATTCATCAATTGATTTACGAATAATGGCATCGTCTATGGTGGCTAATAATTGTCCCTTACGTACAATTGTTCCTGGCTCTACATATACATTTGTGATAGGGCCCATAGCACGTGGTAAAATATTTACATTCTGCTCCGATTCAACTTTACCCTGAACTTCTACATAATGTGTAAAAGTTCCTTTGCTTGCTTTTTGTAATTCTACAAAATGCATTTTTTTATTTTCTTCTGGATTCTCTTTGGCCAATGCTTCTTCTATCTTAAGAATTTTAGATGCTAATTCGGCTTGTTGTTTTTTCAAAGAGGCCAATTCCGTTTTCTTCGAATCAGTTCCAGATTTATTACATGAAACTACTGCTACAGCTAAAAAGAAGATGATTATTATTTTTTTCATATGATTATTTGCGTGTTGTTTATCTTGAGATTATTTTCCGTATGTTTTATCTAATTCTACTTTTGCAATCAGTGCATTATATAATGCAGCGATGTAATTGTTTTCTGCTTCTTTTAGGGCAGTTTCGGCCGATACCACTTCTAAGCTAGAACCAACACCTTGGTTGTATTTGATTTTAGCTACACGTAATACTTCGGTAGCCAATTCCATATTTTTAGATTGGTTTTTTAATTGACCACTACTATTTTTAAAATTGGTTTGTGCCGATTTAGATTCTAAAGAGAGTGCGTTCTCTAAGTTTTTTAAATCATTTTTAGATTTCTCGTACACTAATTTTGCTTGATTGGTTTGATAAAACTTTTTACCAGATCCAACCAATGGAATCGTTATACTTAAGCCTACGATAGAAGTAGGAAATAATTTATCGGTTAATTTAGCATAATCATTGTTTTGTGCATTTTTAGAAAACGTTCCAAAAGCAGCAACAGTAGGCATCCTAGAAAAAATATTACGCTTATAATCTAATTCCATTAAACGCATTTGCGTTTTTACCAATTGATATTCTACACGGGCTTGCACATTGGCTGCCTCTAAAGGCATTGTTTCTAAGGCTAAGACCTCTTCTAATTTATCTGTTAAAATAAGCCCCGACTCAATGGGCATTCCCATTTGAAACTTCAATACATTAGCAGTGATAATATAAACTCTTTCTAAATTTTCGCGTTCTGTGACAATATTATTATAGATTACTGTTAAACGATCAACATCAATTTTTTCTGCAAAACCATTTTCATAATAGGCTTTGGTATCGTCTAATGTCTTTTTTAAACGCGTTACATTTGCATCTAATAATTCTCTTGATTTTTGCACAACTAAAACAGCATAATAAGCTTTTGTTACTGCAACCCTTGCTTCGTTTTGGGTTCTTTCTAATGCTTTTACGGTTAAATCTTTATATACATTTGTAGCCTGTAAACCCACTAAATAACTTCCATCAAAAATTAATTGAGACACATCTACACCATAACTCATGTTAAAAGTAGTTCCAAATTTTGCTTCAATATTATTATAACCACCTGCAGGCATTTTTATAGGATTTCCATTCCCATCTTTTACATTGTTATCGATTAAAACACCATATACAGAAGGTGAAATAAAATTCGGGATAACTTGTGTAGGAATATCTAAGAACTTTTGTGCAGTAGCCTTTCCGTTCACTTGTGGCAAACCTATCGCAATAGTCTCTTTGATTTTTTGTTCAGAAATTTGCTTGTCTAATTTTGCGTTTTTTACCGCATTTTGATTTTGCATTGCATAATCAATAGCTTGTTGCAAACTGAATTCGAATGAAGTGTTTGTTTGCGCATACATTGTATTACTCAACAACAGCAACAATCCAACTAATTTAATTTTAAGATTCATTTTATATTTATTATTCTGTTATATTTTTATATTGATTGATTAATTTGTAGCCTTTCAGTGTAACCATACCATACATGAACATTTCGGTCGATTGTTTCATTACTTGTACAATGGAGAATGATGAAGGCGGAAAAACATCGTATTTAAAACAGCTGTCAATTTCTGCTAATCGCATTTTTGAATGCACCAAAACGTCAAAATCATTTCTGTATAGCCCTTCTTTGATACCCCTTGAAATATTATCTTGAATTTCGGCTAAGACTTTTGTATTCCTGAACTCCGAAAATTTATTCCAAATACTTGGATAATATTTTTGTAAATCGTAAAACATGATTGGATTAATTCCATGCATCATTTTACCCAGTAATTCGTTGATGGCAAATTGCTCATGAATGGCATTTTCGGCGGCAATTCCTTTACAACTTAGAATACCTGAATAATGATTTGAAATGGTCATCTCGACCGTCTCTTGGATTAATAAATCTTTGTCTGAATAGGATTGATAGAGTGTTTTTTTAGAAATACCCAATGCTTTGGCAATATCGTCCATGGTGACACTCCTGATGCCATAAGTGCGAAAAAGCTCGTCTGCTTTATGTAAAATTCTATGTTGTAATTCCATATCGGCTGCAAAACTATGGAAACTTTTTAAATAATAAAAGTTTTTTTAGTTTTCATATTAACTTAACCTGGATTTAACCCACAGGTTTGCGCAGAAAGCAAAAAAGCCAATTAGCGGGCTTGCTAATTGGCTTTTGGTACCTGGGGCGGGAATCGA
>CANJWU010000055.1 GCA_947478655.1 Sphingobacteriales bacterium
GTATCTTCGATACGAAGCAACATGTCTCCGCCGTGTTTTTTTGCAAACAAATAATTATAAAGTGCCGTACGAACTCCACCCATATGTAATGGGCCAGTTGGACTAGGCGCAAATCGAACACGTACTTTTCTTTCCATAAGCTTACAAATATAAGTATTTTGAGCGCTAAATAGCGCCAATTAAGCAATTTTGGCTCCGATTTTGGCCTGATTTTAGTAAATTATTGAATTCTTAAAATATACATCGATCAATGATTAATTAGTATTTTCGTTCGATGAACAAACCAGAAACCAAAAAGAATAAAAAAATATTGCTGCTTCTATTTGCGGTTGTCATTGGATTGTCTTCTTTGGTTTATACAAATATTTTGGTAAAGCGTTTACAAATCGAAGAAAAACAAAAAATTGAACTTCGTATCGAAGCCACCAAGCAATTAATCAAAGCAACAGATGGCGAGTTTATTGTTTTCCTTTTTGAAAACATTATTAACAATAATGATATGGCAACCATTATTGCCGATTCTAATAATGTTGTTTTACATAGTAGAGGTTTAGATACGACCAAAACATTTGACGCTACGAACGAACCCAACAAGCAATTCGACCCAAATTATTTTCAAGCGCAATTAGCCATCATGAAACAACAACATGATCCGATAATTTATGAAGTAATTCCTGGAGAAAAACAGTTTATTTATTATAAAGATTCTTCTATTTTGATGCAGTTGAAAATTTATCCTTATATACAACTTGCTATAATTGCTGTATTTTTATTTGTTTCTTATTTGGCTTTTAGTGCTAGTCGAAAATCGGAGCAAAACCGCGTATGGGTTGGTTTAGCTAAAGAAACCGCTCATCAACTTGGTACTCCTATTTCTTCGTTATTGGCTTGGATAGAACATTTAAGATTAAAAATTTCGACCCAAGAAATTAGCATCGTTGACGAAATAGAAAACGATGTAAAAAAACTAGAAATAGTGGCCGATCGTTTTTCAAAAATTGGATCTATTCCTGTACTGAAATCAGAAAATGTTTATGATATACTCGAAAGAAATATAACCTATATTAAAAAACGGACCAGCGAAAAAATTACTTTTGAAATAAATGGGGACCATGCTATTTGTGCGCAAGTAAATGCTTCGTTATTTGATTGGGTAATTGAAAATTTGTGCAACAATGCAATTAATGCAATTGGCATACAAGGCGCTATTAAGCTTTCCGTTTCTCAACAAAAGAATAAAGTGTTTATCGATATTTCGGATACGGGTGCTGGCATTCCTAAATCAAAATTTGAAACTGTTTTTGAACCAGGCTATACTACCCGAAAAAGAGGATGGGGCTTAGGACTATCGCTAGCAAAGCGAATCATCGAAAACTACCACAATGGCCAAATTGCCGTAAAAGAATCTGTACTTGGAAAAGGCAGTACTTTTAGAATTACGCTATATGCTTAAAAGACTTTTATTTTTAATGCTTATTATCTTTTTTTCGGCGCAAATTTTAGCGCAAGAAAATAAAGCAAAAGCACTCAGCCCGATAGCATACTTTGATAGTAGTCGTATTAATTTAACCTACCTACATGCGGATTGGCAAATTGATCCTAAAGTAAATTATATTAAGGGGGAGATTACCTACTACTTTCAAACTAGCCAAGTCACTAACAAACTTTATTTTTCGCTTGCCAAAAATTTAAGTATTGACACCATTTTATACCATCAAAATAGTGTGGCTTATTCGCATGATTACTTAAATAAATTACAAATATTTTTACCTAATGCAATTGATGCACATCAAATAGATTCCATTACCATTCGATACCATGGCACTCCATCTCGATCTGGATTTGGCGCATTCACCCAAAGCGATCATGGCTATGGCCCAGTTATTTGGACTCTTTCGGAACCTTTTGGTTCGATGGAGTGGTGGCCTTCTAAATTAAGTTTAGACGATAAAATTGACTCTGTAGATATTTTTATCCATACCCCTAAACCTTATTTGGCTGCAGCAAATGGTTTACTAGTTGCTACCGAATCGATTGAAAATGATTTTATTTATCATTGGAAACACCGCTATCCAATTACCAGTTATTTAGTGGCATTTGCTGTAAGTAATTATGAACAATATACCGACACTGCAGATTTAATAAATGGACCATTACCTATTTTAAATTATGTGTATCCACAAAATTTAAGCAATGCCAAATTGCAAACCAAAGCAGTGATTCCAATTTTAAAATTGTATGAAAAATTGGTTGGTCCTTATCCCTTTGCAAAAGAAAAATATGGTCATGCACAATGTGGTTTTTCTGGCGGCATGGAACACCAAACCATGAGCTTTATGGGTAATTTTAACAGAGGATTAATTGCACACGAATTAGCGCACCAATGGTTTGGCGATATGGTGACTTGCGCTGGCTGGGAAGATATATGGCTAAACGAAGGTTTTGCGACTTATTTTGCAGCATTAATCAACGATTTTGGCGTAGACCCCGCAACTTGGAATTTATTTAAAACAAGCACCATTAGTTATGTAACCGATGTAAGTGATGGATCGGTAAAAGTGCGCGACACCAATAATGTCTCTACTATATTTAACGAAAGATTATCTTATAAAAAAGGCTCTTATTTATTACATATGTTAAGGGGCATTATGGGAGATTCTCTTTTCTTTTTGGGTTTAAGAAATTATTTGAATGATCAAAACTTGCAACATGATTATGCAAGCACCAATAGTTTAGCGTACCATTTATCGGCTGTTGCAGGAAAAGATTTGCAATGGTTTTTTGATGATTGGTTTATTGGCGAAGGTTATCCGAACTATGAGATACTTTGGAGAAACGAAGCAAATAACCAAGTGGTAATTACCATCAAACAAAAAAGTACTGCGGCAGCCGTTTCGTTTTTTGAAATGCCCATCGAAATACAACTATCGAATAGTACAAAAGATACCTTAGTAAGGGTAGACCATTTATTTTCAGGACAAGACTTTGTACTTCAATTAAATTTTGCGCCTGATAAATTAGATTTCGACCCGAATCGCTGGATACTAGCAAAATCAAAGGTTTCGAACGTAGCAGATGTTTCGAATTTAGGAAAGATCAGTTTGCAAATTCGACCTAATCCTGCTTCAGAAAACATCGATTTAGTATTTTCTAAAGCCATTTCTTTGAATGAATTAAAAATCATTAACACGCAAGGAGAAACTATAAAAACGATTAGCTACAGCGGCAACTTTACCATTAGTGAAAAACTATACATTGGCGATTTGCCCGCAGGATATTATCTGGTTCGAATAAAAACAGATAAGGAAATTTTAAACAATAGCTTAATTAAATTTTAACATAAAAAAAGCCCGAATGTTGTTCGGGCTTTTTTTATGTTAAACTAATTTTTTATTTAATCACAAATTTACTGCTGCTTGTTTTATCTCCGCTTATTGCCTGAATAAAATAGACCCCTTTGGCTAAATGTGTTAAATCTAATTGTTCGCGGTGCTGATTAGTCGGCTCGTTATTTTCTAATTCAAATACTACTTTACCTAATTGGTCTACTACTTTTAGTTGCAATGCCGTAGGATTTTCTGTAGCAAGCATTACATTTAAAATACCCGAACTTGGATTAGGAGTTACCTTAAATACTTTAACCTGCGTCGAAATTCCTGCCAATGCGGTTACTTCAATTGTTCTAGTTGCTGTATTTGAACAACCCGCAGTATCTGTATAAGTATAGGTAATATTAAAAATACCTACGCCACTTACCGCCGGATCAAAGATGCCATTACTCACACCAGTTCCAGTATAAACGCCACCTGCAGGCAAGCCGCCATATAATGCAACAGGTCTTCCGCTAGGGTTAACAGGCATTAAACTATCTAGTGTGACAACCGGTAAAGGTTTAAATCTAATTTTAAAAGTATCGGTTGTTGCGGTACACAATCCATTTGACGCTAGAATAGTACAATAATAATCTCCTGCGGTCAAAACGGTAATGCTTCTAGAAGTTGCGCCTGTATTCCAAGCATAAGTTGCCGATGCTTGAGATGCGGTAATGGTTACCGTTTTTCCTACGCATAAATTATTTGCACTGACAATGCCCGTTGTTTTTGGCAACACATTGACAATTACATAACCATCTTTA
Source organism: Sphingobacteriales bacterium (assembly GCA_947478655.1). The sequence continues at coordinate 4,136 of CANJWU010000055.1, forward strand.
TCTTGCACTTTACCGTCTACGGTTAAGGTAACTTTGAATCTTCCATTTGTAGCATAAGTAACTGTTGGGCTAGCAGCGTTAGAAGTTGCAGGCGTTCCACCTGCAAATGTCCATAAAATATTACTGCCCGTAAAATTAGATGTATTGGTAAATGTAATTGATTCGCCTGCGCATACTACTTTTTTATCTGAAGTAAAATCTGCAGTAATTGCATTTGGTTTTACTTGCGCCCACCAAGTTGCCCAAGTATTTGAAGTGTAACCTGCGTATTCTTGCACAGTCCAAAAGGTTGAATCATTTTGAGGATCTACAACTGTATTGGTATAATCTCCCCAACGATTTCTGGTTCCACCAAAATCTTTAAAATAAATATTTTCGCCACCTTTAAAAATATATTCATCACGCATCGTATTGATTGGATCTGCAGCCGCTCTAAAAGAATAAGCGCCACTTGCATATTGTAAAGGAGAAAAACTAGCATAACCAATTAACATATCATTTGCTTTGTTAACCGCAATACTTGGAAAAGCATAAAACTTTTTACCAGTTGCATCATCTATTCTGCCTCTTTGTACAACTGCTCCAGTTGAATCGAATTGCCACCATTGCACACTTGATCTTGTTGCGCCTGTTGCTGGCAGGTATACACTATGCACTGCATATATTTTTCCATCTCTAACCACTACTTGTCTCATGCGATGATCATTTGCAGCGATGGTTTTAATGGTGCCTAACTGTGGCGCAAAATTAGTATTGTTATTTCCGGTACTCGCCCAAGTATTTGGCGTAGTAATCACTGTTTCGTTTGACAAAACTTCTGCGCCTACTGGACCTGTAATTGTTCTCATACCTAATACACCATTCCCTCCACTACTTCCAGAAGAAACCCTGAAAGTATACATTTTCCCAATTGATCTATCGTAATGAATAGAAGGACATGCAATAGCAGTTGCTTCGTTAGTAATATCAAATCTTTTAAACAAGCCTGTTCCGCCGGCATATAAATCTGCTTTATTCCACACATAAATTTGATGCGAGGTACCCGAATTATTTGGCATGGCAAATAAATTCATTTGCACAACAATCCATTTATCGTTAAAACCAATACTTGGATAATCTACCCATTTTTTATTCGTAGAATCTACATCGACTCTGTATAAGTGCCAACCTGCAGTAGGGTCGCCAGTATTAGAGATGGCTAATAAAGTACTTGAGTTTACCGTTTGTGCATTACACGATGCAACCATCATCCATCTATTGGCTTCGTGATCGTATAAAACTTTTGGATCATAACAACCCGAAGCAGAACCTACGGGCGCCCAAAAAGCATCTAAGGTAACCGTGCTAATTGTTAGCCCATTTCTGTCAGAAATTCTCACTTGCGTATTGAGTGTTGTCATCACATGTGTTAGCCCAACTGTTCCATTCACATCTGGAGGAATAGAAGTATTGTTGTCGCTGATACCTGCAAAATTTGAAATAGGAGATGGCGAAGGGTTTGGCACTGCAACGCTTTTTGAAAAGTTTTGAGTGATACCAAATGGATCGACATGTACTGTTTTGTTTTTACGGTTTATATCCATTTCTGGAATCTCGCGCGCTTTGCGATTGCCAATAAATTGAATCGGCTTAGTCGCAGTTTTATTATACGCATTGACCAAAGCAATGGCTTTAAAATTAATTGTTGCCTGCTCGGTTGCATGGCCATTTGTTGAAGTAACTACGCTTTCCGATTGCGCATTTACATGGATGCTGAACATGCATAGCGCTATGGCTAATACAATGTAAAATTTGCTGTTTTTCATTAAAATTGAATTAATATTTAAAGTAAATATAATGATAAAAGATAAAAGCACGCATAAGGTTTAGCTGCTTATTTTAGCAATTTTATTACTTTAGCAGAAATTGCCAATAACAAAATGAAAAAACTGACTTTTAGTCTTCTCCTACTTGCATTTGCTTCTCTTTTAAATAGTTGTGGTACCCAAAAAACGGTGGCCATTAAACCAGATTTAGGCATTGCGAAAAAGAATACCATACCCCTTTCCACGATCAATTTACCCATAAGTCTGAACTGCTTAAGCTTGGAAAACAATATCAACAAACAGTTTACAGGTATTTTATATAATGACGAAAGTTTTGAAAACAACAACAACGATAATTTAATCGTAAAGATTACTAAAATAGCAGACTTTAAAATTAGTGGCAAAGGCGATAAAATTTCGATTACTGCACCCATCGAAATTTATGTGAAAGGCCGCTTGAAAAAAGATTTCTTTAGCCTATTCGATCAAACAGTTGGTGTAGACCAATCTAAAGAAGCCACTTTTAAAATCAATTTAACCATCAATAGCAAAATTGGCATTAACGCAAATTGGGATGTGCAGATTAGTTCGGAAACCGATTTTCAATGGCTCGAAAAACCCTTTCTATCTTTAGGCTTAATTAAAATTCCAATTGGTGCGGTAATAGAAACGGCGCTAAATTTAAAAACAAAAGAAATAAATGAGAAGTTAGACGCGGAAGTAAGTAAACTATTAAAAATAAAACCTACTGTTGAAAAATATTGGAATGAATTTCAACAAGCGCAATTAATTAATGAAACCTATAAAAGCTATTTAGTTATTTCACCAGAATCTATTTCGGCATCAAAAATTATTTGTGATGGAAAATCTATTTACTTTTACATGGGCATAAGGGCTGAAATAGCTGTCGTTTCAGGAGAAAAGCCAATCATTACGAGCTATAAAAAACTACCCAATTTAACGCAACAACAAAAGTACGACAGCAGTTTTGCTATTTATTGTAAAGCGACGATCGACTACACGCAGGCCAGCATATTAGCGAACAACGCATTAGCCGGTAAAACATTTACTTACGAAAACGGCAAACAAATTATTACCATCAATCAAATGACCATTTTTAATAATGGCGATAGGGTTGCCGCTAAAATAAATTTAAACGCAGCAGTTACCAAAGGGCTATTCACCAAAAAAATTAATGCAGAGGTATACGCACTTGGTGTACCTATCTACGACAAAATAAATCAATCATTAAAAATCACCAATTTTGATTTCGATATTAAAAGTAAGAACGCCTTGGTTGGTGCGGCAGCATTTCTTTTTAAAGGCTCTTTTAAAAATCAGATTGA